>JAYPXF010000066.1:14842-24563 GCA_038154405.1 Verrucomicrobiales bacterium
ACATGAACCAGTCGATCTACACGCGCACGGATACCGAAACACCTCGCGGGGTGGTTCGCCTGAAAGCCGGTGGCGGATTCCGCTACAACACCGAGTCCATGCGTATGGAGATCTTCTTCCGGGGTCTGGTCAATTCCTGGGGGCATCAGTTCGACGAATACGGCCACTCGTTCCTGACCGACGGCGCGGGTTTCAAAGGCATCGCCTACACGTTCCCCGGCGCGGCGTTCTGGCCGACACCTGGCGCACGACGCGTTCTGGAACTGATCAGTCCGGGCAACTATCCCAAGTTTGCCTCCAAGGAAATCGTCTATGGCGACAGCTTCCCGAAGGACTGGCAGGGCTCCATTGTCACCTGCGATTTCCGCGCCAATCGCGTGACCCGGTTCAGTCTCGTTGAGCAGGGATCGGGATTCGTAACCCAGCAGGAAGATGATCTGCTTCGCACAGCCGCGGCCACCTTTCGCCCCATCGATATCAAACAGGGGCCCGATGGCGCGCTCTACATCGCCGACTGGTCGAACCCGATCATCAACCATGGTGAAGTCGACTTCCGCGACGCTCGTCGCGATCGCTGGCATGGACGCATCTGGCGGGTTTCCTGGAAGGGCGCAAAGAAAAGGCAGCGTCAAGACCTGGCTAAGCTAGGCACACGTCAGCTGCTGAATTCGCTCGGATCAAACGACCGGTATGTCCGAGACCAGGCTCGCCGAGTTCTGTTCGAACGCAAGCAACAGACCGCCGCTGCGCTTGGTCAGTGGCTGCGCGGCATCCCGCATCACGCGGAACAAGCCCGGCTCAATGCCCTCTGGATTCATCAGGGGCTGAACCAGCGTAATGATGCCCTGCTCAACGGCCTGCTCAACGCCAAGAACGCAAACATTCGCGCGGCTGCGGTGCGAGTGCTCTCCGATTGGTCCGATCCACAGACCGACCTGCCGGATCGGATTGCCGACAAGCAGTCCGCCTCGTTGTTTAGGCTAGCCATCGATGACGAACATCCGCGAGTCCGTCTCGAAGCGATTCGCGGCGTGGCGAAACTGGGTGACGCCAATGCAGCCGAAATCGCTTTGGCGTCATTGAACCGGGAGTCCGACCGGTTCCTGGACTATGGACTCTGGCTGGCAGTCAACGAACTGGCCGACCCGCTGATGAAGACCTTGGAAAGCGGCAAGTCCGGCTTGACAGGCAAGCAACTCGAATTCGCCCTCGCATCCGTCGAAGCGAGCCGGGCTGGAAAATACCTCAGCCAGCGATTGAAGAAGCAGCCGATTTCAACAGACGGCAAAGGCCCGTGGATCGAACTGATCGGCAAGGCCGGGGGGCGCGAAGAATTGCAGGCCTTGTTTCAACAGGCAGCCCAAGGAAAGCTGAACGCAACCGCCACCGCCCGGGCATTGAATTCGCTGACTGACGCCCAACGTTTGCGCCGACTTCGTCCCGCCGGAGGAACGACGGGCATCGGTTCCCTGTTGAATGCCAGGAACGAGGCCGTGAAAATCGCGGCAATCAAACTGTCCGGCACCTGGAAACTCGCCGGACAAGTGAAATCGCTGACGGCATTTGCCGACCAAGGCCTGACTCCAGCCGTCCGTGGAGCCGCCATCACCGCCCTCGCCCAGACCGGTGGAAGCCCCGCCGCCGCCGCGCTTGAACAGCTCACCAAGTCTACCGATCTCGGCGTCGCACGCCATGCCTCCCTGGCCTTGGCCGGCTTGGGTGTCAATCGTGCCGCCAAGCCTTTCTACGCGGTGTTGGCCAAGTCGCAGAACGAAGATCACGCCCTTACAATGTGGCGTGGTTTCCTCGGTAATCGCAACGGAGGCAAGGCCTTGACTGCCGCCTATCCCGGGGGATTACGCAAGGACATTGCCCGCGCCGGCCTGCGCGCCGCCCGTGAAGGTGGACGGAATGAGCCGGCATTGGTGGCCGCTCTCTCGATGGACGCCGGAGTTACCATCAAACCGGAAGAACTCACCCCGGCGCGAGTGGCCGAGATGATCAAGCGCGCCAACGAAGACGGCCATCCTGGTCGCGGTGAATCGGTTTACCGGCGAACAGAATTGGGCTGCGTGCTTTGCCACGCAATCGGCGGAGTCGGCGGCAAGGTCGGCCCCGATCTGGTCAGCCTCGGAGCCAGCGCTCCGAAAGACTATATCATCGAATCCATGTTCAAACCGAACGCCAAGATCAAGGAAGGCTATCACTCCGTGATCGTGGAGACGAAAGACGAATTCGAATACAGCGGCGTGGAAGTCAGCGACACCAGCAAGGAACTGGTCCTTCGCACGGCGGCCAATCAGGTGGTCCGCATAGCCAAGAACAACATCTCCAGCAAACGCAACGGCATGTCGCTCATGCCGAGCGGCCTGATGGATGTAATGTCCGAACAGGATCGACTCGATCTCATCCGCTTCCTCTCCGCCCTCGGCACGCCGGGCAACTACGATGCCGCACAAGGAGGCGTCGCCCGCGTCTATCAGATACTCGCCGGCACGCATCGTGTGGAACAGGCCAGCGGCAAAGACATCATCAGCGGCAAATTGACGAAAGGTTGGAAACCTTTGACCGCCCTGGTGAGCGGTGCTGTCCCCGGTCATTTCCTCCGGGGCATGACGCAACAACCTCGTCACATCTCACTGGTGAACGTCTATCTGCGCACACAGGTTGAAGCGGCAAAGGACGGCAACGTCACGTTAGCTGTGACCGGGCCCACCAAAGCCGATCTCTGGATTGACGGCACCCCGGTGAAGGGCGAACGCGAATTCACCACTCACGTCAAGGCAGGCAAGCACACCGTTTTGGTTCGTCTGGACGCCAAGGTCCTACCCTCGCAGGTTCGTCTCAAGTCCCGCGAACTCTCCTTCGCGACGGAGTAAGAGCATGTAGCGGAAGATGCGAAATCTTCCGATCCGTTCTCATGGCAGCGGACGGAATTCTTTGCGAATTCAACAACCTTCAGCGCTTCCGCGTCTTGGCCTGCCTCGGCTTTTTCTCCGGGGTGGCCAACGGGTGTTTGGGCGCACCGCCAAGATACTTGGTGTCGTCAAAGAGTTCCTGTCCACGTCCCTTCAGTCGTGGATCGCCGCTTGCCTGCAATCCCGCATTCATTCGCGAAAGCAGTTTCCCAAGCGTAGCCGAATAGGCAGGCTCATAGGCCACGTTGTGCAGTTGCTCGGGATCCTTCGCCAGATCGAACAACTCAAACTCCGGTCGTTGTCCAAACGCCAACTGGTATTTCCATTCGTGTTCGGAGTCCTTGCCGCGATTATCGACCATGTAGGTCTTGGCCGGGCCGTTGTCGCAGTCCGCCAACCAAGCACCGGGAATGAAGGCGTTCTTCCAATCTGGTGTTCCGGTCGGCCAACGATCCGGGCGATAGTTTCGGATCAACAGATGTTCGTGCGTCCGAATGGCCCGCATCGGCGTCCCGCCTCCGTCCCCTGCTCCCTGTGCGGCGACGTGACGTTCCTTGCCGGTCAACACGTGGTCACGCTTCATCTCCACGCGGCCAGATTTGCCGGATTTGAAGATATTCATCCAACTCCTGCCGGTCATCGCCTTCGGAACCTTCAGTCCGGCGATGTCCAGAAATGTCGGAGCCAGGTCGGTCGTGCTGACAAAATCTGTCACTACCCGACCGCCTTTGATGACCTTCGGCCAGCAAACCGCCATCGGCACTCGCGCACCGGAGTCATACAGATTGCCTTTGCAGCGTGGAAACGGCATCCCGTGATCGCCGGTGATCACAATGACCGTGTTTTCCGCAAGTCCCTCCTTCTCCAAGAGATCCAACGCCTTGTCGACGTCGCTGTCGAAGCGTTGCACCTCAAAGTAGTAATCGGCGACATCGCTTCGAATCATTTCGCTGTCCGGATAGTGACTGAACAGTTTGATCTGCTTCAGATCGATGCCCGCAGCCTTGCCCGTGCCGGCCTTGTAGGGACGATGCGGATCACTTGCCCCAAGCCAATAGCAGAACGGTTTGTTCTTGGGGCGGGCCTTCAGAAACTTTGCAAAGTCGCCGACAAACTCGCCAGCCGGATGTTTCTCCCAGTTGTCGAGTTTCCCCGGCCCCCACGACTTGCGCCAACGGCCGGTGAAGTAACCGGCCTCCGTCAGCAGATGCGGATACGTCCGATGCTCCGTGTCGAGCATGCTCCATAGATTCGCGCCCCATCCGAGACGCCAATGGTATTGACCTGTGAGTATCGCGTTGCGCGACGGCGTACAGGACGGTGACGAAATGTATGCGTGTTCGAAAAGAATCCCATCCTTCGCCACCCGATCAAAAGCTGGCGTCTTGACTGCCGGATCACCGTAGGCACTCGCGTGCGGCCAGCCCCAGTCATCGGCGATGGCGAAGATGATGTTTGGACGTTCGGAGGCGGCGGGAACGTTTGCGGCGCAAGTCAGTGCGAACAAACCCAGACTGAGAAACCAGAATCGCTTCATTGGTAAAGCCTGAGCCTGTACGCGCCCCCTCGCGATTTCACGCCGAAAATCGGCGTGGTCAGAAAAGCTCTTTGTTCAGCGTGAAGAAGAAAGACGTCCCTGTCCCCACCTGGCTTTCAACCCGGACTTCTCCACCGTGAGACTGGATGATGTGCTTGACGATCGCCAGGCCAAGGCCGGTTCCACCCTGATCCCGAGAGCGCGCCTTGTCCGCCCGGAAGAAACGTTCAAACAGCCGTTCACAGGCTTCGGGCGCGATCCCTGCGCCATCGTCGGCAACGCAGACCTCCACAAATCCGTCTTCACCGGGGGCAGCCGTAATCCTCACGTCGCCTGAAGACCGCCCGTACTTGATCGCGTTGTCAATCAGGTTGAACAGCACCTGCTGCAGACGGTCACCATCGGCCGCAACCATCACCTGTCCGCCCACCGCATTCACCAGATCGATCTCCCGTTTCGCCGCCTTCTTCGAAAGATCCTCGCACACACGCTCCACGGAATTCTTCAGGTCGGTCATCCGTGGATTCACGACCAACTGACCGGACTCAAGATGCGAAAGGGTTAGCAGATCCTCGATCAGGAAGGTCAACCGATCGGCGTGCTTCTCGATCGTGTTCAAAAACTTCAGGGCCACCTCCGGTTCATTGCGGGCGCCGTCGATGAGCGTTTCGACGTAGCCTTTGATCAACGAGAGAGGCGTCCGCAATTCATGGCTCACATTGGCCACAAATTCGCGCCGCGTACTCTCCAGTTCCCGAATGCGCGTGATGTCATGAAAGACAAGGATCATGCCGCGGCGCTCACTGCGCTGATCCAGAATCACCGTGGAGTTCACCTGGAGGGAACGATCCTGCAACGCCGGCAGTTCGATGTTGTATCCGTGCACCTGACCGACCACCAAGGTCTGGTTGTAAATCTTCTCGATCTCGTGCAGACGCACGGCTTCCATGAGTGATCGCCCCTTGAGATTCTGGTGGAGATTGAAGAGATCCTGAAAGGCGTCATTCACCAGGCGCACCTGCCCTTCACCGTCCAGGACCAACACCCCTTCGATCATGGAGTTGAAAAGAGTCTCCTGCTCCGCACGAAAATTCAGTTTCTTCTGCTCACCCTTGGCCGTGAGTTCCCGCAGTGTCTTTTCGTGCCGTTCGGCCTCGCCCAAGCGCTGGCGTCGTTCACCGCGCCAAAGCACGAGAAATCCGATGGCGAAGACCGCGGCGAAGATGGCAAGAGTGGGCCACATGTCGGAGGGACGATGCGAATTCCGCCGCGTGCCGTCAACGTTCGGGCGAATCTCCCAAGAGTCAGGAAGCCGCCTGAAACCGATAGCCGACCCCGCGAACAGTATCGAGAAAGCGCGATGCCTTGCCCAGTTTCTCCCGCAGACGTCGCATGTGCGTGTCCACCGTCCGGGTGTCGATCATGTTGTCGTAGTCCCAGACATCTTTGAGCAGTTGATCGCGCGATTGCACCCGACCACGCCGGCTCGCCAACACGGCAAGCAGCTTGAATTCCGTCGCGGTAAGTTCGACCGGGCTCCCGTTGACAGAAACCGAATGAGCGGCAACGTCGATCGTGAGATCACCAAAATCCATGAATTCGGATTTCTCCTCCTCGCTGGATCGGCGGCGCAGCAGACCTTTCACGCGCAGGACCAGTTCGCGGGGACTGAAGGGTTTGGTCACATAATCGTCCGCCCCGAGCTCCAAGCCGAGAATCCGGTCGATTTCCGCCGCCTTGGCCGTAAGCATGATGATGGGTATGCCGGAAGTGGCGGGATCGCGGCGCAACAGCTTGCAGACCTCGAGTCCATCGACCTCGGGAAGCATCACATCCAAGAGAATAAGGTCCGGAGAAAATGTCCGGGCGTTCTTCAGCGCTTCTGCTCCGTCCGCTGCCGAAACAACTTCGTAGCCGGCGTTCTTCAGGTTGAACTGCACCAGATCAACGGCATCCGGTTCGTCATCAACCACCAGTATTTTCTGTGCCATGCGACCCGAAAATGACATCGGAGGCGTTCTCCCACAATGGAGCCAACGTTACAAGCGTGTTACAACCATGTGACAGCACTTCTGAAGGCTTGAGGGGTGGAGTGCAGTTGAATCCCGTTGTGATGCTTGGAGGACCATTCTATTCTCCCGACATGCAGCGCAGATTCGCCATGCCGTCATCGCAGATCGGACTGTTGGCGGGACTGCTATTCTGTGTGCCTGTCGACTTGCCTGGAGCGGCAGAAGAACGCGAACTGCCGCTCCTCACAACCACGGTGCAGGTGAAGCAGTTGCAGCAAGGCGAGGCGGAAAAGAGTTACCCCGTGCGTATCCGGGGCGTCGTCACCTACATCAACAGCAGTGCGAACATCGCATTTGTGCAGGATGGCACGGGCGGAACGATGTTCGTGCCACGAGATCCGGACAGCACAACCCCGGCTCCGCTCCAACGCGGTAAACACGTCGAGGTCAACGGCGTCACCGCCCCCTCAACCTTCACACCGATCATTGCGGGCCTCAGCAACCAAGCCGCCAGCGTCAAACAGCTTCACGATCTGCGGATGCCCCCGGCGCAACACCTCGAAAGCGATGAGTTGGGCAATCCGGTGCACGATTCCGCGTGGGTGCAGTTGAAGGGCGTCGTCCGGGAGATCGAACCTGCCGACGAGGAATTCGGTCCGGGGCACTACGAGATGATTGTCAGCACCGCCGACGACAGCCTCCGTGCGATCATTCCGGCATCGTCGGAGAAGAGCGCCACCAGCCTGCTCGGTGCCGTGGTCACCATGCGCGGGGTATACGATGTGATCGCCACCCAGTTTGGCAAACGCCTCGGGCTGCGTCTCCTGGTCCAGGATTTCAGCGACATCTCCATCGAATCACCCGGCGTGGCGAGCTTCGTGGATCTGCCCTTGAAACCACTCAAATCGATACTCAAGTTCGAGCCAGGCACAACGATTCGTGCGCGAGTCAAGGGTGTGGTGACACTCGATGCGCCGGGGCGTGGATTCTATCTGCAGAACGAAGGCGGCTGGCTGTGGGTGGACGCCGACCAGCGGCGCCCGGTCTGGGCGGGCCAGGTCGTGGAAGTCGTGGGGTTCCCATCCAATGCCAAGGGCTATCCCATGCTGCAGAACTCCGTGTTTCAGGTCCTCGGTTCCACCCTGCTCCCCCGCCCCATTTCCATCACGAGCCGGGCGGCGTTGCTGGCCGGTTATCACGGTGCCCGGGTCACCATCCGCGCCACCGTGATCGACCGACTGTCGCAGCCCGGTTACCAGACATTGGTGGTTCAGGCCGACGACGAAATCTTTCAGGCCCGCCTGATCCGCTCCGGTGAAGCCCCTCCCGTGGAACTGCCCGAATAGCAGAGCCTCGTCGACATTACGGGAATCTGTGTGAACGACTTTCGTCGGGAACGCGTGCTCGATCCCGAAACCGACAAACCGTTCCGCTCCATCTCCTTTCACCTCCTCGTACATGACTTTCATGATGTGAAGTTGGTCGAACCGCCTCCGTTCTGGACCACCAAAAAGGTCACCGGAGCTTTGATCGGGTTGGGCGCAGCCCTTTCGATCACCTTGGCTTGGGTGCTGTCCCTCCGCCGACAGGTTATCCGGCAGACAGCCCTTATCGAGGACAAGATGGCCCGTGAAACAGTGATGGAAGAACGCACCCGGATCGCCCGCGAATTGCACGATTCCCTGGAACAGGAGTTATCCGGCATACAGATGCAGCTCGACGCCGCCAGCGATCATATAAACCGTTCTCCTGAGTTCGCGTTGGAAACCCTGAACATGGCGCGGTCACTTCTGAAACACAGTCGCACCGAAACCCGCCGTTCGGTCTGGGATCTGCGCTCAACCGCATTGGAAAGCGGCAGTCTCGAGTCCGCATTCCAGGAAGTCATCAACATGATGAACGAGGAAAAACGGGCCCCCATCAACATATCCAGTTCCGGCACCATGATGAAACTGCCGACTTCCGTGGAAAACAACATGCTCCGTATCGGACAGGAAGCGGTCAACAATGCCATTGACCATGCCTCCGCAGATGCAATCAACATTTCCCTGACCTATCAGTCTGATTGTGTCACGCTCCGCGTTCAGGACGACGGTGATGGATTCGACGTCAAACAGGCGCCAACCTCGCTGAACGGCCACTACGGCATCACCGGCATGAGAGAACGCGCCCGCAAGATCGGCGGTCAGATCGAGATCCAGAGTGAGATCGGGACCGGTTCGCAGATCGAGCTGTCCGTTCCCTACGCCGATCCGCAATCCAACGAAGAAGAAAAGGAACAGCAAGAACATGAGCGATGAGTCCGACAAAAAGATACGAGTGATGCTCGTGGACGACCATTTTGCCGTGCGGGTAGGCATGGCCGCCTCACTCAAATTCGAGGAAGACATCGAGATCGTTGCGGAGGCCGGCACGGGCGAGGACGCCATCACCATGTACCGAGACCTTCAACCCGATGTGCTGGTGATCGACTGGCGACTGCCCGGGATCAGCGGCGTCGAAGCCGTCGCGGAAATCCGCAAGGAGTTTCCCGAGGCCGGCATCATGATGTTGTCCGTCTAT
This sequence comes from Verrucomicrobiales bacterium, assembly GCA_038154405.1. Taxonomy (GTDB): domain Bacteria; phylum Verrucomicrobiota; class Verrucomicrobiia; order Limisphaerales; family JAYPXF01. Next base: position 23,872 of record JAYPXF010000066.1, read on the forward strand.
GAAGGTGAGGAAGACGTCTTCCGAGCCATGCAATCCGGCGCTTCCGCTTACGTCCTAAAGTCGGCGGACCGGGAAGAGGTCCTCGCCGCCATTCGCGCCGTGAACTCCGGTGACAAGTATCTGCCGCCGATCCTCGCCGGGCGTATGGCGGATCGCATGACCCGCGCGCCCCTCACCGAACGCGAATCCGGTGTGCTCGGATTGATCGTCGAAGGCCACAGCAACAAGGAAATCGCCGCCAAGCTGGGACTCGCCGAGATCACCGTAAAACAGCACGTCAGCAACGTATTGGAGAAACTGGGTGTGCAGGACCGCACGCAGGCCGCCACCGCCGCCATCCAGCGCGGCATCGTGCACCTGGAGTAATCTTCATCGCCGGCTTGCCAGCCCGATCGCCGCGTCGTTAGGCTCTCCGCACCACGATGCGCACGTGGCGGAATTGGCAGACGCATCAGATTTAGGTTCTGGTGACCGAAAGGTCGTGGAGGTTCAAGTCCTCTCGTGCGCACCACCCTTGGTTGCCCTGAAAAAGCAGGGATCAACGCCGACACATCGAAAGGAAATGTGTCGTGCCCAAGCACAAGTCAAAGCCCCCGTGTACCGGTTTTTGTACCGGTTCTGAAAAGTCCGCGCCGAAACGCGCCCCATCATTCGTCCGCGTCCTCGACTCCCGCAGGAAACCCATCCGGGGT
>JAYPXF010000066.1:24573-26511 GCA_038154405.1 Verrucomicrobiales bacterium
AGCCCGCCCACCGTGCCCCTCCCGGCCGCGACCGAGTGGACCGAGGCCTTGGCCCGATACCTCGATCACAGTGCCCTGACGAAGCGACCAAGGACCGTGGAACTGGAGAAGCTCCACCTGTCCCATTTCGGCCGCCACGCCAACGAACCCAATCTCGACCAGATCACACGTCAGGTCGTCGTAAACTATCGGACTGCACGGCTGGCCGCCGGTTGGACACCCCGCACCTGCAACCTCGCGGTGACTATCCTGCGCATGCTTCTAAAGCATGCCTTGGATACCGGCTCCCTAGGGTCGATGCCGTTCGATCATCTAGAAAGCCTGAAGCACGTTTCCAAGCGCAAGCGGCTCTACGATTGGCCCCAGATCGAGGCACTCTGCAACAAGGCGATCGAGCAGCGCCGGAACGGCCAGCAGTTCAGCGACTACGTGAAGCTCATGTGCCTCTGCGGGGCGAGACGGGACGAAACCCTGCGGCTCAAATGGCAAGACGTCGACTGGACACGCCGGCAACTGATCATCGGCAGCGACGGACTTTCCAAGAACCACCATTCGAGATCCGTCGACATCAGCCCGTCTCTGGAGGCCCATCTTCGGGAAATGCACGAGCGTCGAGACACTACAGTCGACTGGCTTTTCGTCTCCGCAAGAACGTCGGACCAGCGGGTCCGGACGTTCAAGCAGACCTTGTGGGCCGTTCGGGATGAAGCCGGGATGTCTGACTTCGCCTTCCACCACTGCCGGGTCTTCTTCGCCAGCGCATGTGTCATGGCCAACATCGACTTCAGAACGGTTAGCTCGTGGCTCGGCCACCGGGACGGGGGCGTGCTGCTCTCGAAGGTTTACGCAAGGCTCAGCGACGAGCACAAGCGGCGGGCGGCGGCGAAGCTGGAGATAGGGTGAGCACTCAGTCTTGATGGGGGTGCGCCAAATCTGGCGTGCCCCCGGACATTGCCGCCAATGTTGGCAACTCGCCACGCTCACGAAACCGGGTGGCCAAGACTCCACCTGGCAGCATCAAGGCGTCCAGGCGGTGGGGTTCGAAGTATAGACGGGCGACAAGCTCGATCAGTCGGCGTGCGGCTGAGCTTGGGTTGCGCCGACCTTCCTCCCAGCGTCGTAACGTGCTCGTGTCCACGCCCAGGAGGGCCGCAAGCTCGCCTTGGTTGAGTCCGGCCTTCTCCCGCATCTCCAGCAGCATCTGCCGGCACTCTGCGGGGGAGGGCTTGATAGCGAAGCCGATGAAGGAGCAGACCCAGCCCGGGACCTTTGGGAGTTTGATGTCGGCCAATGTGCCTTGTGTGTACGCCATGACCTATTCTACCAGTCTCCTGCGCCCTGTACACAAAGAGTCGCGGCCGTTAGCCAATAACAATGGGGGCTTTCCCCGGAACCTCCGGAACTCCCGGAAGGGGTTCAGATATATCATAGAAAAGACGCTTTTCTATGGAGACTATATAACCCTTCCGGAGGTTCCGGGGTTCCGGGGAATCCCCCTTGTTAGCCCCCCCTCACCGTCATCTGCCGAACTCGTACAGCTTGATTGGGTGCCCTTCGTCATCTTTGTCGAGCTTGCGGGTTACAATGATTCCATCATCTGTCTTGTAGGTCATCGAGGTCTGGAAGAACGGCTTCAACAACGCTCCTACTCGTCGAGCGGCCTTCGTGTGGTCCTCAAAACCATCCAACCCGGGTATCTCGATGTCGCCGTCCTCGCAGACTTGAACGAGTTCCCTCGCAGTGAGCCAAGCATCTGGGGCGTATCGCTTCTCGACCTCCAGCGCGACTCTACGCAGCCAGCTCTCACTCGGGCTGCTGACGCGCGACTGGGCCTTCTCGTGGTCGTCCAAGAGCGGCGCCTCACCAAAGACTTTCTGCACGATCCAGTCTGATGTCTGCGCCCACTCACGGAAACTGTGCCGCCCCTCTGTGGTCTTC
>JAYPXF010000067.1:0-26207 GCA_038154405.1 Verrucomicrobiales bacterium
ACGCCTATGCCGAAAAGCATTGGCATGACTATGAGGATCAGGCCCGGGCGGTGCGTTCTGACCGTTTCAAATACATCCGTAATTTTTATCCTGACCTGCCGTTGACCCCATCGGCCGATGGGGTGCGCAGCCCGATGTATCGTGAGATGATCAAGCTTCGCGATGAAGGCAAACTCCTGCCACACCAGATGATGACTTTCACGACGCCACGTCCGGAGGAACAGCTTTTTGACTGCAACGCTGACCCGCATGAATTGAAGAACCTCGCTGGCGATCCGAAATACGCCAATGTGCTGAAGGAGATGCGTGGAGCTTTGTCCTCTTGGCAAAAGCAATACGACGACTACATTCCCAAGATCCGCACGCCAGACGAATTCGATCGTGAAACCGGTCTGGCCACTCCGGCCCGCATTCGCCCCCGTCCAAGCAAGGCGGAGATGTTGCAAGGGGTGCTCAAGGGACGCCCGCGCTGATCCAGTCAGGCTTCACCCATAGCGCGAGTGATCATACCTGCGGTGGGGCGAGAGTCCGCGCGAACCCTGATCAATATCCCGAAGGGATTACAGGAAAGACGATACGTGGATATCTTCCCTTCGGGACTCTGAAGTGGGCACGCGGGTATGGATTCGACAAGCTCGCCACAGGCGCTCTCTCCACCGAGTTGTGGAACACTGGCGCTGGCAGCGTGACCGTCCCCTCAATTCGGAGCAAAAAAAATCTCCATTTGCTTACCCTTGGACACCCTGTGTCCGCCCCTGTGGTCTAGGTTGGCTCGCATGAAATTGAATGCGAGCAACTGGACACCCGGCAAGGGCATCAAACATATCTGGAACTGCGGACAGGCCGCGCTTTATCGCATGCGCGATGGTCGCTTTGAACTGCACGGCGGATCGCGCCTGGAACGCATCGAGGCCTTTGAAATGGCTTCCCTGTTCGATCACGACGCGGTATTCGATCCGGTATGTCCGAAGCCGCAACCGGAACGCAACTGACCGAGGTTGATTCCGGCTTGGCCAAGTCCCGCCAACTCTGGCTTTTTCCGCCGCCGAAACCGTTGAAGGGACGGTTCAGCGGCGATTTTTTTCGCTCCCTTCCGAAAGGGCCCGGCGTCTATTTCTTCTTCGATGACACCGGTCGGCTGATCTACATCGGCAAGGCGAAGAACCTGCGCCAACGGGTCGGCAGCTATCGCTATGTCCACCCCGATCGCGATTCCCGCAAGACTTGGCGTCTTGTGAATCAGGTGCGCCGCATCGAATGGCGGGTCTGCGAATCCCATGCGGAAGCCCTCCTCTTGGAAAGCCGACTTTTGCGTGAACATCGACCGCGCTTCAACCGTGCCAATGTCTGGCCTTGGTCAGCGGTCTACATCGGACTGAAGGCTTCTGATGGTGACGTCAGTCTCAAACTGGCGCGTGAATTGGACGACGAGCATCAATGGTTTGGGGCGTACATGGCATCGGCGATTTACGCGTTCAGTGCAATGCGCCGCCTTCTGCATCGTCGTTACGGTGATACGGCAGTTCCCTTGAATTGGTTTGGAGATGATCTGGGTCGGAGCTTCTCGATGGACAGTTCGAAGCTTGATTCCGACGTATTGTCGGAATTCTTGCAGGGCAACTCCCGCCGTTTCCTGTCCAACTTCGAGAAGGCTGCCGACACAATTGGTCATCACCCCCTCGCTCACCAGAACCTGGTTCTCAATGATCTGATTCTGTTGGAGGAATTCTACGAGAGAGGGCCGCGTCGCAACGTGCTTATCTCCGGGAAAAGGTCATCTGAATCCAATCTGGTTTCGCCGGAAGACCTGGTTGATTGGCTCGCCTTGGGCGAGTTGCGCCGGGAGGCGTCGGGTTGGACCGATCGCCAAAAGTAGTTGCGTGAATCGACCGTGGCAAAATCATCCGTGGCAAGGTGCGAGGAAGGAGTGGAGCGGGCTCCACGACTGACGAGCAACGCTGCCATGGGGGATTTGGGCCGGCCTTCAATCACCTCCGAGCGCAGTGAGCTAGATCTACTCCTGACAATTCCATATCTCGATTCACGCAAGGACTTTTGGCATTCGGTCTAGATGCCCAAGACTCGGTGGACAGTGGCGAAGGTAGCCAGGTATTCGGACTGGAGTCGGATGACGGTCAACCGGGTATCGAGGGCCCGACTCTGGTCGACGAGGAGTTAGAGCTTTGAATCCAAGCCGGCACGGAAACGATCGGCGGTTTGGGTGACCACTTTTACCGCGTGTTGGGTAGCCTTGAATGCGTGGTCGAGTTGTTCGCGCGTGCGGTGATGGGTGATGAGGGCGGCTTCGATTTCTTCAATGGCGCGGATGGCGGCGGCTCGGTATTCGGCGGCGGTGAGGCGGGCACGGGCGGAGGTGGTCTTGGCGGCGGCGCGGCGGTTGGGATCCCAGAGCGGGATCTGCACGCGCGGGCCGATCTGCGTCATCCATGCGCGGAACGGATCGGTGAGGGAGCCGGTCATGGTGAATCCACCCAGGCGCAGGTCGAGTGAGGGATAGAGATCGAGCTTGGCGGCTCGTTCAATGGACCAAGCGGCACGAAGACGGGCTTCAGAAGCCAAAAGGTCGGGGCGGCGGCGGAGTGCTTTCACTGGTAGGATTCCGGGAATCGCAGGTGTAGGCTTGTTGCGGTTCCAAGGTTGCATTGGGTAGTCGTCACGCTTCGTTGAGAGACCTTGCAGGCGGTCCAGTTTGCGGGTGGTGATCTGCCGTCGCATCTTTGCTTCGGCGATCTGTCTTTGTAGCTCGTTGATCTCGGTATGCTGTCGATCGAGGGCGGCGGTCTCGATGATTCCAACACGATGACGATCGTGAAGGATGGCGAGAATCTGGTTTTGGTAGTCGAGCGTCCGGCGGAGCGTTGCGGCTTCGTGGTGATGTCGTTGAAGTTGGAACCACGTGGTCACGACTTCAGCGGTGAGGAGCAGCTCTCCGGCGGCGTGGTCGGCCTGACTGGCCATGATGTTCTCGTGGGCGGCGGCGGCACGATGCCGCCATTTGCCCAGCCAATCGAGTTCCCAGGACGCAGCGGCTCCGGCCGACCAGGGGAGGGTGCTTTCGGTCTCAAAGTCGGTAAACCTTCGGCGCTGCTTTCCGGCGCTCAGTGAGGTGTCGGCGTTTGCGGCGGGAAGCGATCCGGCGGTCTGTGATCGGCCTTCGGTGCGGGCGAGTTCGATGCGTTGAACAAGAATGGCAAGGTTGGCGTTGGACGCCCGCGCGGTTTGGACAACGCTGTTCAGTTCCGGGATTTCATACTGCTCCCACCAGGCTGCGATGTTGGTGCTGCCGGGACCAACGGGGTGCGACCAGTTTTCACCCACGGGCAGGTCGGGCAACTCGTCTCGCCGGGTGGAGGAACAGCCGGCGAGAGCGAGTCCGACGAAGACTGATACGATGAGGGACTTCAGTCTCACTGTTTCGAGGTCACGTGAATCTGCTCGGCGTTCACGATGAGTGCGCCGGCGGTGGAGCCGGGAGCGACTTTGCCTTTCACGCTTACGGTGCTGCCAGAAACGATGCCACTGAAGCCTTCAATATTTCGCTTCAGCACGAGGCCGTCGCTGTCCACTACCTGGATCGAGGCGATGGATGTCTTAATGATGTCGGAGTCATCGCAACACGCGTCCCACGGGGTCTTGCATCCGTCGCCGGGTTTGGCGTCGCACTGGGTCAGTGCCTTGGAATCAGCCAAGGTGAAGATGGCGCGGCCATCGACGAATGGATCCACGCGTCCGCCGATGAATCCGGTGAGGACGATCTCCTTGCCGGGTTCGACGGCTTTGCGGGCATCGACAACTCTGAGAGCATCCGGCAGCGCATTCTTGGCTATCAGGGTTTCCGGCAGTTCAACCTTAGGCGCGTCGGGCACGGCGGGTTGGGCGGGCGTGGCCGTCTGGTTTTGTTCGGAATCTCCGCAGCCGATGGAAAGACCAGCGAGGGCAGCGGAAACGATGAGGGTGCAGGTGATGTTTTTCATATTCTGTTTCTGGGCTTTGTTGATTGCTCATCCGGCACGGAGAGTGGCGGTCAAAGGCGGGCGCAGGCAGCTCCACGCGGGTGGCAGCGCGCCGACGATTCCCAATCCGCAACCAATCAGCAGGCCGAGGATCAGGATGTCGGGATCGAAGTTGAGCGAGAATGAGCCGATGGAGAACGGGACGGTCAGTCCATCCAGCAGCACCAGTCCGATGGTGGCGGCGGTGAGTGCGCCGGCGATGGTGGCGGCAGACGATTCCTGCAGGAGACTGAGTAACAGGGCGCGGCGACGAAAACCGACAGCTTGGAGTGCGCCGAATTCCCGGATGCGTGAGGCGAAGGCGGCATAGAGCGTGTTCAGGCCTCCGAAGACGGCCCCGGCGCCGATCAACACCGCGCAGATCCATGCCATCCAACGGAGCGGCGCGTAAAAACGGGCTAGCTTGGCGTAGTAATCGGATTCGTACATGGCGACGAGTTCGAGATCGAGGCGCTGTTTGGTGAACAAGTCCACGTCCGCATACTCGGCACGGTCGAGGGCGACGACCACGCACGAAAGACTATCGCGTTGGGTCAGGGTGAGCAGGTCACCGATGTTCATCCACAACTCCGCTTCCAGGACCGTTCCCGGTGCGTCGAACACGCCCACGATCGTCAGTTCAGCGCCATTGAACTTCACGGTGTTGCCGAGCGCGAGTTGCCGGGCCGGCACCTCCAACTTGTGATGCGCCAGGCGGCCGACCATCACCTCCCCAGCACGAGGGAAGCGACCTTCGATCAGTCGGACATCGCGATGCACCCAGAGCGCCGGCGGACTCACACCACGCAACAAGGCCTGGCTGTTCGAACCGTCTCTCAGCTCGACCAAGCCGTTGTAGTGGACCTCTCCGGACACGGCAGGCTGGCCCAGCACCTGTCGCAAACCGGGGATCGCGGCAGCAATGTCCGCTACGCTCGGCGAAACTTCGCTGCGTTCGATGCTCTCCTCGCTTCCGGCCCCGAGTAGAATCACGTTTTCCGGCGAACCGGAGGCGATCAGCACCTGCTCCATGCCGCGATTCAGCGCGGCGGCAAGCATGAGCAGCAGGACCACCAGGGAACTGCCCAGCACCAATTGCGCGCAACTACCTGGGCGGCGCATCAGGTTTCTTATGGCGTAGGTCAACGGCAACATATCGGTTCCTGATTCAAGTTTCACGCAGACTGCGGACGATGGTCTGTTGGGTGGCGATCCAGGCAGGATAAAGCCCCGCAAAAAAGCCGATTATCAGGGCAACGGTCAGACCGCGGCAAAGCACCTTCACGTCGGGCACAAAGGCCATGGTCAATCCCTCATTGCCGACCGTGATGCTTTGCCAGTGCAGAAACCCCGCGGCCATACCAATGCCAAGAAGTCCGCCCAGCAGACCGAGCAACAAACCTTCGGACAGCACCAACCAGCCGATCGCCGAGTCCGGATAACCCAGGGTCATCATCACCGCATGATCCGACACCCGTGAGCGGACGGTGAGCAGGATGGTGTTGGCGACCAGTCCCATGACCGCCATGACCGCGGCCAGTCCCAGCCAGCGGGTGAAGCTGATGAGTTCTACCAGTTCATTGGCAGTCTGCGCGAAAAAGGCCTTCTCCGGCCGTGTATCAGTGGGATGGGAGTCGGCAGCAAACTGCCCGTCAATCGCGTCCGCCACCGAATCAAGTTGCGTGGCGGACTGCACCTTCACGTTGAACTGCGTCACGATACCCAGACCGACGCGGGATGCCTGCTGTAGAAACGGGAGATGCACATAGGCGACGTTTTCGTCCTGCAAGCCATCCGAGCCGATGACCCCGGCCACATATACCGTAACCTCGGCAGCATCAAATCGATCGCCCACCGAAAGCCCACGGCGGCGGGCCAGATTGCGTCAGAGCAACGCGGCGTCTGACCGGCTTTTCCATCCGTCAAGCGATCCCTCCAAGACCTCGATCTCCGGCGCAAATTGCAGGAGATCACCAGGGGGCACGCCGCGAAAGGCCACAACGTCCAGGCTGGCGCCGCAGTTGTTCACCAATATCTGAATCGGGATCACCTCGGCAACACCGTCCAGCCGCTGGATTTCGTTCAGGTAGTGCTCTGGCAGACGACTGGTCGCCGGACAAAAACGGTTTTCGCGGTAGACCACCAAGGTGGTGTCGTCCGCCGTGGCCTGCGTGGATTGCCGGAGGGAAGATTGCAACGTCTCCACCGTCGCAAAGAGAAACATGCCGATGGCCGCGCCCGCCAAGGTGAGCAGCGTACGCATCCGATGCCGAACCAATTGCTTCCCGGCAAGCACCAGCAGGTTGATAAGTCCGGGGAACCTCATTTGGCCGCCACCTCCCCGTTGTTGACGAGTCGTCCCTTCTCCAGATGCAACTGCCGGTCCGCCGCGGAGGCAGCTCGGGGATCGTGCGTCACCATCACGATGGTCTTGCGATGATTGCGGACGAGGCTTTGCAACAAGTGCAGAATGGCGGTCGCGGACTCGCGATCAAGATCGCCGGTCGGTTCATCGGCGACCAACAGGGATGGATCTGCCACCAAGGCACGGGCAATGGCCACGCGTTGTTCCTGTCCCCCGGAAAGCTCGTTGGGCCGATGGTCCATGCGGTCACCAAGTCCGACGAGTTCAAGTACGGCTTCGACACGATAGATGCGTTCCTTGCGACTCAGCGAACGCAGCAGCAACGGCAGCTCGACATTCTCAAACGCCGTGAGCACCGGCATGAGGTGATACAATTGGAAGATGTAACCGACGTGCTCGGCTCGCCAGCGTGTAAGCTGCGACCGATTCATCCGGGTCAGGTCCGCGCCCCCGATGTGCAGTTCGCCGTCACTCGGTGAGTCAACCCCGGCAAGGAGATTCAACAACGTCGTTTTGCCGCTGCCCGAAGGTCCCATCAAGGCCATGAACTCCGCCCGAGCGACCTCCAGATCCAGCGCCTCCAAGGGCGTCACCACCGTGCTCCCCTTGTGGTAGCGCTTGGTCAGGTGGCGACATTGGATGAAGGGTAATTCCATGTTTCAAAGAGAAGTCGAACTGCTTTCAACAATCCGGACACGAGCACCGTCTTGGAGCTTCGCGGGTGGGTTGATGATGATCCGGTCTCCGGGGTGCCAACCGGCTGGTCTCGCCACGTGTCCTTCTCGTTCAGCTGGACCCAAGGTCACGGCTTGACGCACTGCATGTCGGGTGTCGACGGAGAGTTTCCAGACCTCGGCCTCCTCGCCGCTGCGGTTGCGTATGACGTTCAACGGTAGGTACACAGTGAGCGAGCCGGAAGATGCCGAAGTGACCGCACTTGCCGCCCCATGGAATTCAGCGCGGCAAAGCATCTCGGGCCGTAACCGGGGATCGGGGCCGGCAATCCGAACCTTTGCTTGCAGGGTGTTCCGTTGAAGGTCGGCTTCACCGACAATGCGCGTGACCGTGCCGGTGAACTTCTTGTTGGGCAACAAGCTGCACGAGATCCGCACCTGCTGTCCCACCGTGAGTTTGCCGGCATCGGCTAGCGGCACGTCCACCCGGGCCTGTAACTTGTCCGGTTCGTAGAGGATGGCCGCCGTGGATGCGTCGATGTGGTCCATGTTCAACATGAGCCGTTTGCCGGGCGTGGCCAAAAGACGTAGCACAACGCCATCGACGGGCGATCGGACCTCGGTGCGGGATTGAGCCAACTTAGCCTCGGCAAGTTCCACTTCCGCCACTTCGATCAACTGCTGTTGCACCGCGACCCGTTTGGCAATCCGCACTTCTTCGGCCTTCCATTCGTCCGCCTCCGCACCAGCCGCGGCAACCACCGCGCTCTGCCGACGTTGATCGAGTTCAGCCTGCACCCGTTCCTGCTCCGACACCGTCCCTGCCTTCAAGCCTTGCAACCGGCGCAGCCGATCGTTCTCAACCGCGAGCTTCGCCACATCCGCTTCCTGCTTTCGGATCGCGGTTACCTGCCGTGCCTGCGCCACTTTCAACTCCGCTTCCAATGACGCCCGCACCGCCTTCACCTCAGACACCCGTGCCTGAGCCTTCCGGACTGCCAACCGGGTATCGTCATCCACCAGGGATACGATCGGCTGCCCGTTGGTGATGGCCTGTCCTTCCAAAACATGCACCGAGCGCGTCACCCCGCTGTAGAGCGGCGTCACACGTATGGGCAACGGATCGGGCTCGATCCAACCGCTCGCCTGGAACAACAGTTGCGATTGATCACCACCTCCGGGTTTTCCGGCTTCGGCCGTTTTCGCATCGGGCATACCGACCGCTACAAAGACCTCCACTGCCGTGCCCGGCAACAAGCGGTCATGAAACACGTATCCGAAGATCAATGCGAACCCGATCAGCACCAGGAGCGGGAGCACAAACACCCACGCCGCCTTGCGATGAGACCGGTTTGGTTTCTCGTTGGGTGGCCCGCCGGAATCGGTGTCTACGTCGAGCCAATGATTGTCTGATTCTTTCACGATGACTGATTGCCTGAAATCCTCTCTCCCACATGGAATCCACACGGGAACGACTGACAAAGCGAACTCGTCCGCGAACGGACACGCTCACCAACAGAAGATGGAAGGTACAATCAGATCAGCAGGATCTGAAAATGAAGATGGAGCCGTCCTGTGCCGGGCGGCGGATGTGGATCCAGGGATTCCGCCTGCGGAAGCACGACAGTTTGCGCCAGTTCGGGGAAAAGGGCGCCCGGATTAACGGCAACCAAGGGTTTAGGCGCCGTCGCTTCCAGCTGACCTCCCGCCCCCGCCGGGTGGGAGAACACCAACTCGATCTCTTCATTGCAGGGCGAACCCGAGTCTTTGGGACAGCCATCCGTTGATTCAACCGGAGCGGGCTCCTCTTGGCAGTTGGCCGCACAACAGTCCGCGCTGGTTTTCAGTTGGGACACCGTGACGACCTGCTCGTTGCACTTGCAGAAGAACACCGCGCCTGACAGCTGAACAAACACCAACGCCAGTACCCCGACGATCAGGTTGTTCATCCAAGTATGCTTGCGTGTCCCGGACGTCACACTTCCGACACCCTACCTCTCAGTGGCCCCCCCCCGCAACGGAGAAGATTTCCAGCTCGAATGAGGGGAGGCGATTGCCCGGGCACGTTGTGGCGCCAACGTCAGAATCTCGCGCGCAATGCGAGCTGAAAGTATGGAGCACCATCTCCGTTCAGCTGACGGCGGGCGTTCTCGAACGAAAAACGGCGATCGATCAACCAGCCACCTTCCACCATGGCAGAGTACCTCGGATTGAATCGCCAATTGAATCCGCCTCCAACTCTGGCTTCCCGGTAGGTAACATCATCGTCGTTCAAACCGGGCTGACCCAATCTGGTTCCAAAATCTTCAGCCACGCGATAGGCCCCCCCCTTGAATTCCCCGCCAACGTGGAACGACAGGCTGCTGCTGAAGTCGTATCTGACCTGTGGCTTCGGCAGGATCAGGTCGAGTGTCCAGTCTGGTAGAAATCGCCAGCGCAAGCCGATGCCGCCCACTATCGGAATCTCACTCTTGGGATTGTGTATGGCTGCCAACACCCATTGCAGGTTTGTGCTTTGCATGTGGATGTAACGGGCTGAAACGGGTGCGTTGAAATCCCCAGAGTCCACGTCTTCGAAATCGCTGTAGATCCCTGGATCCACCTCGAATTGCAGCAGCGATTTCTCGCCGACGAACCAGCTGTTGCCCAAGTGAAGCTGCAACGAGTGGACCGTGTTGGGGATCTCGGCTCCAGTGGGGACACCGAAACCGATGCGTTCCCATTCTCCGCCCAAACGCCAGGAATATCTGCGGTTGACCGGGAAGGATTGCACGTGACGAATGCGGGTGAACGTGCTTTGGGTCTTGCCGAGCCTCACCGTTCCGCGAGCGATATCCCCGTCGCCACTATAGCCCAGCTCCACAGTTGAACTGGCTGACGCGGAGAGTTGCTGTGCGACGCCACTGCTGACTGTAAGACATGACACGACGGTGATGCTCAAAACCGATTTACAATCAAAGAGTCTCATCGGGCGTCAGGTTAGGCCCGATTTGGAGACATGCAAATCCTTCCGGAGAATTCTAATCCCGTTGGTGGCAGACCAGATCGATGACAACCGCCTTGGCGAGGATCGTGATGTCGTCCTCGCCATCGACGATGTCGATCCCATAGGTATCGCGAAAGGAGAAGAAACGTTTGGAAACGCTGGCGACCGTGCGTCCTTGGCGGGTGAACCGGTATTCGAAGTCAAAGAAGTTGCCGGTGTCTCCGGAACGTCCGACAACTCCTTGGCGATGAAGGGCAACGGAGGATCGGGGCGGCCCCTCACCGTCGATCCGCGCACAGGCGATCTGCTCGTTTCCGATTACAAGACCGGATCGGAAGGGGGGCTCTATCGTGATCTTGGCTTTGGTGCCGATGCCAAGATCATTGTTCCCGGTCATCCAGAAAAATCCGTAATGCTCAACCGCTGCTCTCGGGTGGACCCCGGGCAGATGCCGCCGATGGGTGGTCAGTCCCCTGATCCGCGAGCCGTCGGGCTGCTCGCCGAATGGATTCTGTCGCTGGAGAAGACATCGGAATGAGGGCGACATTTGGTGTTTCGCGATTCGCTGCCGTCGGTATTCTCCCGGTCCAATCATGATGAAGCGTTTCTGCCTGACATTGTTCGTCCTCGTGCTTTCCCTGCATTCCGGTGTTGCCGCCGGCAAGACCAAGATTGCCCTGATGGCCGGTGGTCAGGGCCATGGTCTGGGATCGCATGAATGGAACACGGCCGCCGCTTTGATCGAGCGATACCTTGAGGCGGCCTATCCGGACGTTGATTGTGTTGCGTATTACCATCGCCAGTGGCCGAGTGACCTCAGTGAACTCTCGGATGCCACCGCCATCGTGGTGATTGACAGCGGTGGGGGCGGTCACCCGGTTGCCCGCCGGTTGAAGGAGTTCAAGCCTCTGATGGAGAAGGGCATCGGGTTCGCGTGTCTGCACTACGCGGTGGAGGTGCCGAAGGGGGATGCTGGTGACGCGTTCAAGAACTGGCTGGGTGGACATTTCGAAACCTTCTGGTCCGTCAATCCGATCTGGGAGGCGGAGTTCAAATTCTTCCCTGATCATCCGGTTGCGAACGGGGTGAAGCCCTTCACGATCCGCGACGAATGGTATTTCCACATGCGTTTCCGCGACGGGATGAAGGGCGTGACCCCGATTCTCTCGGCGGTGGCTCCGGCCGAGACAATGAAACGGGGTGACGGTCCGCACTCCGGCAATCCTCATGTGCGCAAGGCCGTGGCCAACAAGGAACCGCAGCACGTGGCTTGGGCCACTGAACGCGACAATGGCGCCCGCGGCTTTGGTTTCACCGGCATGCACATGAACAACAACTGGACGCAGGACGATTTTCGCAAGGTGATCCTCAATGGCGTTGCTTGGACCGCCAAACTCGAGATCCCGAGGAGCGGCATCCAGTCGAAAGCACCCACCAAGAACGAACTGATCGCAATGGCGCGGAAGTTTCAGGATGGTTTTGGTAAGAAGGGTTATGTGGTGCCGAAACCCGGCGATCCCAAAGCGAAGGCTTTCTACGATAGTGGCGTACTGAACACGGCATCCAGGAGTCGCTTTGTGAACATCGATGCCGAGCTGCCGAAGAACCTGAAACAGATCTACCTGACGGTTTCCAACGAGGGTGGCAACAGCTGCGACTGGGCGGATTGGATCGATCCGGTATTCGTGATGGCCGACGGCACGGAGACGTCGCTGACCAAACTGAAGTTCGATCAAGTGGTCCGCGGTTACGGACGCACGCTCATGAACAAGAATTGGTCGAACGGTCCGTTGAAGGTTGGCGGCAAGGTGTACGAAACCGGCATCGGAACACACGCCACTTCCGTTCTGAAATTCGCGGTGCCCAAGGGTGCCAAACGGTTCAAGGCCCTTGGCGCCATCGACGACGGCGGCATGATTCGCGGCGGCAAACCGTCCAATGCCGACATCCGCTTTCTGCTGTATCCCACAAAGCCGGCCGTCATGCCCCGTCCGAAATCCGCCTTTTTCGATCCGGACAGCTTGAAACCGCAACTTGTCCCGATCACCGCACTCAAGGCTCCGGACGATCTCGAAGTCACCGTCTGGGCCACCAGTCCGATGCTGCTCAATCCGACCAACATGGACACTGACGAAGCCGGCCGCATTTGGGTGACCGAAGGTGTGAACTATCGCCGTCACAGCACGCGCCGCAAAGAAGGCGATCGGGTGGTGGTGTTGCAGGACACGGATGGCGACGGCAAGGCGGACACGTCGCACACATTTGTCCAAGATCCCGAATTGATCGCCCCGCTCGGTATCGCCGTGTTGGGCAATCAGGTGGTCGTCTCCCAGCCGCCCAATCTGATCGTCTACACCGACGTCGACGGTGATCTGAAGTTTGATGCGAAGAAGGACAAACGTGAAAATCTGCTCACCGGTTTCTTCGGCAAGAACCATGATCATAGTCTTCACGCCGTCGTCGCGGGACCGGACGGCAAGTGGTATTTCAACCACGGCAACACCGGCGCTGATTTTACCACCCGTGACGGGGTTCGCTACCGTGTTGGCGGTCCGTATGGCGAAGGCGGCAAGATCTCGGGGGCTCGCAGTGATGACGGTCGCATTTGGACCGGTGGCTTCGCGGCGCGGATGAATCCGGATGGCACCGGCTTGACGATGCTTGGCCATGGCTTCCGCAACAGTTACGAGCACTGCGTCACCTCTTTCGGCGATGTGTTTCAGAATGACAACGACGATCCTCCGGCGTGTCGGACGACTTGGTTGATGGAAGGCGGCTTTCTCGGTTTCTTCTCCCGTGACGGCAAGCGTCATTGGAAGGCGGATCGGCGCGCGGGCCAAACCACACCGGAAGCTCATTGGCGGCAACACGATCCCGGGACCATGCCTCCTGGCGATGTGTATGGCACTGGATCACCGACCGGCATTGCCTTCTACGAACACGGAGCCTTGCCCGCCAAATACGACAGACTTTTGCTGAGCGCAGAAGCCCGTCATCAGGTCATCTTCGGCTACTACCCGAAAGCCGACGGCGCCGGGAAAAAGCTCGAACGTTTCGATTTCCTGAAAGCCACGACGGGCAACATGTTTCGGCCTTCAGACGTGATGGTGGGAGTCGACGGTGCCATCTACGTCGCCGATTGGTTTGATCCCGGTGTGGGCGGGCACGCGGATCGCGACAACAGCGTTTCCGGGACCATCTATCGGGTTGCGCCGAAGGGATTCAAACCGCGACTGCCCGGTCAGCCGGATGATCCGGCCGCGCGCTTGCTGAGCCCGGCGCCGAACGTGCGTTACCCCGGTTGGAAGGCGCTGAAAGAAGGCGGAGCCAAGTCCCTGCGCGAAGTTGAAGCAATTGCCTTGGATCCCAATCCGTCGATTGCCGCCCGGGCGGTCTGGTTGATGCCATTCCTCGGCAAGAGGGGGCTGGAAGCATGTCGCAAACGATTGACCCACAAAGATGCCGACCAACGTCTCCTCGCGTTCCGTGCACTCCGCAATGCCGGCCAGTCGGTTGTGTCGCTTGCGAACCAACTGGTCAATGATCCGACTCCGGCCGTTCGCCGTGAGGTGGCTGTCGCGCTTCGCAACACCAGGCCGAAGGACAAACTGCCGCTCGTCGTCGCGCTGTTGGAAAAGTATGACGGCAAGGATCGCGTTTACCTCGAAGCCTGTGGACTTGCTGCCGAAGGCGCTGAAGCCAAGGTCTGGCAGCAACTTCAGGATTCGCTGAATCAGGACAGCCCGGTCGCGTGGAGCGATGCCTTCGCCCGCATCACCTGGCGCTTGCAACCTGAAGCTGCTTTGCCCGCTTTGGTTGCGCGTGCCAAGAACAGTCTGTTGACCCTCGGCGAACGCAAACTCGCCATTGACACCATTGCTTTCACTCGCACCCGATCGGCTGTCGACGCGATGGCTGAACTGTTGAACGAGCCGGGACTGATCAAGGATACCGCCATCGCCTGGATGCTGAATCGCGCAACCGGCGAATGGCGGGAGTTCAATGCTATGCCCTTGCTTAAGAAGCACGGAATCTATGATCCGGGCAAGGTCACTGTTCAGGAGGTGAAGGTTCCGCTCGCGCCCAAGACCAAGCTTCCGTCAGCAAAAGAAATCGCCAAGCTCAAGGGCAATGCCGAAACCGGCAAGCTCATTGCCACGGCTTGCACCACCTGTCATCGGATCAATGGAACCGGAGTCGACTATGGACCCGATCTTCGCAAGTGGGTTGCCAACCAAGGCGTTGAGCAGTTCATCGAGGCGGTGATCAATCCATCGGCCGGAATCGCGCATGGATTCGATGGAGAGATCATCAGTCTCAAGGACGGTCGTGAGATCCACGGCCTGATCTATTCGCAGGGAGATCCGATGATGATCCGCTCCACCGGTGGCATCACCCAACTCATTCCCAAACAGATGGTCAAAGGCAAGATCCAGCCCTTGAAACGTTCACTCATGCTTTCTGCGGAACAGCTTGGGATGAATGCTCAACTGGTCGCCGATCTCGCCGCCTTCTTCCAGACCTACAACTGAACATTCTGCAGCCGTAGCGGAAGACGCGAAGTCTTCCGACGCGCAACCTATGGAGAGCGAATTCCTTCGCGAATTCCGCCACGGCCAATTGCTGTGCCCGCCGTTGGATTTACACCCGATTCGCAAGCGCGCGAGCCAGTCCCTCCATCTTCTCATGTAGGAGGATTTCTCATCCGGAACTGTTGGAACACCCGTTGCTATTCCATCGACCCGCGCAACAAACAACTCGAGTTGGACCAACCAAACCCACAACCAACAACAACCCCAACAACCAAACCGACAGATGAAAAAGCTCGCATTGTTGGTATATGCCTCGGTCTGTCGGTTCGCCACCAACCTCTCCCATGGCCAAGCTGTCGGTGACACCGTCACCGCCCATGGTTTGGGAGATGCCCGGAGCCGGACCGCGGCCCAGGATGAAGCCTATGACCAATTGATGGCGAGCCGAGCCTCCATTGGAGCTGCACTGCCGGCCGGGCTCGCCGTCAATTGGGAGCAGATCCGTGAAACCGAAATGGAGCAGTACTTCGGTTACGGCTGATACATGACCTAACTCGGAACCGTCTACAACACCCAGGCCGGTTTCGGCAATCCGCCCGGCGGCGCCGCCGGGCAGGCGGAACTGGAAGCACTCGAAGCCGTCTTGGCTGAGGCCATGGAACAACTGATCGCTGCGGAACCTTACGTCGGCTCGGACTTCATCGGGAATGCCACCGTGGAACCGAAATGCAATGAGGTTCACGACTTCCTCTGCGATCTCATCGAAGATCTGCTCGTGGAGCAGGGGATCACATTGACCCACTACGAGCTCGCGTCGGTGTTTGAAGCCGGCTCATTGCCTTATGATGCCGCTGCGCATATTTATATGGCGATCATAGATCCCTACACCCGCGAGATCATCTGGGTGCTCGATCCGTGGCGCACCGGCAACATCGACTTCATCGATCCTGTTGACAATCCGAACGGCGACGATCCGGAGAGCATCTCGCCCTGAAACGTGAACCAATGCCCGGGCACACCCAACGTCACCGTGCATTTCGAGAACGACGCGCTCTACATTGACATCATGGAAGCAGCGCACGACACCGCGGTGAAGATGGGCGAACTCCAGGGCGATCCCAACTACATCCACATGAACCCGCCGTATTGAGCGGTCAGATTTCGGGCCAATCCGCGACCGGTCCGGAAACCCAACTCCCAAACAACCACAGCCAAAACGGACACGGGCGGCTTCGTGCCGCCCTTGTCTCTTTTCTGCAATGTCCTCATGTTTTGCACGCCGCTGCGGCAGAGAAAAATGAAATCACTCTCGGTGATCATCCCCGCGCTGAATGAGGAACGTTACATCGGTGACACACTGCAATGGCTGCAGTCGGCC
Organism: Verrucomicrobiales bacterium; assembly: GCA_038154405.1. Lineage (GTDB taxonomy): Bacteria > Verrucomicrobiota > Verrucomicrobiia > Limisphaerales > JAYPXF01. The sequence continues at coordinate 15,949 of JAYPXF010000067.1, forward strand.
GTGCTCACCTGGAATACGGTGCAACCCGATTCATCCGTTGAAATCGTCGTCGTGGACAACGACAGCACCGACCGCACGGCAGAACTTGCACGCAGCTATGATGCAAAAGTGATTTCGGAGCCGGTCCGCAATATTTCGCGCGCCCGCAATTCCGGTGCGAGGAATGCACAGGGCGAAGCGTTCCTGTTTCTCGATGCTGATACCAAGGTGCCCGCGGATCTGTTGAAACGGATTGCCGAGGAACTGCAGAATGACGATTGCGCCGGCGGCGCGGTGGCTGTCCAACACCTGCCTGCCAGTGCACTGCTGCGCATCTATGTGTGGTGCTGGAAGATCTTCGGCCGCCTGCTCGGCATGGCCCAGGGGGCAGCGCAGTTCAGTCGCCGCGACATGTTTGAGAAACTCGGAGGTTACGATGAGGGAATCTACATGGGCGAAGACGTGGACTTTTTCTGGCGCATCAAAAAGGACGCGAGTCGCTCGGGGAAAACGACCAGCTACATTCAGGACATCCAGGTCGTCCCTTCACCTCGCCGCTGGGACCAATGGCCGTTGTGGAAGACACTGATATACACCAACCCGTTCTTCATCGCCCCGCTGCAACGTTGGAAACGCGCCTGGCATGGGTGGTACAAAAACGTTTCCAGATGAGAGTCGCCCGTAGCGACGGCGGTCAACAACTCGGTGGGGAGCGCGTATTCGCGAGCCCTTGCCAACATCCCGAAGGGATGAAAGAAGCAATGCATCTTCTTTCGTCCTTCCAGGGCTCTGAATTGGGCGCGCGAGGACTCTCACCCCACCGAAGTGACGACCGCTGGCGCTACCTGGATTTCAATCCGACGGTGTTCACCGCGATCACACGATACTTGTATCTGGCACCGACCTTCGCGGTCTTGTCCATGAACTCCATTCTCACCAACGGCGCAGTCGGCGTGTCGCTGTACTGCAGTCCCTGAAAGATCGGGCGACCGAAGCGATTCTTGCCGCTCTCGGGAACGGTCGCGATCTGTTCGCCGTTTCGCTGTATGATGAAATGCGCCAGGCCGCTTTCCAGATCTGCTTCAGCCTTCCACGTGAGCGTGTTTCCTTTCACCAGCAGATCGGTCGGGGCCGGTGGCGGAGTCTTGTCCGGGATCGCGGTGTCTTTCACGTAGCGTTGCCACGCTTGAGCGATGGCTCGATTCGGCAACCAGTTCGCCTTTGATTTGTCGCCCTTGAACTTTGCGGCGGGGCTCGCCTTTGTGCCCTGCAGTGGAGCAAGCCAGTTGCCTTTGGTTGGCATCGGTTTCAGTGCTCCACCAGACTTCGCGGGCAGCCGCGCGCTGAGACACGCATCCAACCAGAGAACCGCCATGTAGCGTTGATTACCACACTCATGCGCGCTCAATGGATCCACGGACACGCCGATCAAGGCCCCTTGTCCACGCATCGTGTTGAAGAAGATCTCATTGGCCGGCCAGACGCGGGCGAATCGTCCGTCCTTCACGGTCACACCTTCCTTGGTTCCGGGATTGCACATCACCGGCACCTGCAATGCCGCCTTGGGCAGTTTGTGCACCTTGATCGTCGGTCGATCTGGATTTGCCACCAACAGCGGCACGCCTGATCGCAACCAGGCCGCGACGACCCGTTCCGGATGCAGCATGGTCATTCCGCCGGCCCAATGCCCACCGCCGCTGTGCCCCCACAGTGCCCACGGTAGCTTTGCCAGTTCCGGATGCCCCGACATTCTGCCGAGATCTGCCAGCGCTTTTTGAAACGCGTCACTTGAACCGTTCCGCGGATCACACCACATCTGGCAGTCCGCCTTCTGCGGTTGCTCGTAGGAAGGCGTCAATAACGCACAGTCATGTTTCTTCGCCAAGGCCTGCCAATGCAGATCAAACGCTCCGGTCTGCCCCGACTTGCACGAGCCCTCGCCGCAACCGTGTTGATGCACCACGACACCTCGGAGAGATTTCACCCCGGGTGGAACCCAGACGGTGTACTGCACGGGAAAGATCAATTCGCCTGGTTTGCTGGATGCTTCATAGCGAACCCGATAATACGGTTCTTCTACGGGAGGTGGATTGTCGTAAGGTGGCTTCTGGGCCGAGACGCTGATAATTGAGGAAAGGAAGAATGCAACCAAACTGCGCATGGCGAGAGGATGACGAACCGACCTTCTCTCATCAAGCCCATCTCCATTCAATCGGACTACAGACGTCGACCCGTGATTGCGTCGCCTGGGACATCAATCCCGTCGGACGTTCCACATGTGTAGAACAAAACCTCGGTCCATGGTCAGCAGGCGATCTCCTTTCGGGCTGAACACCGGATACCAGAGATTGTATTCTTCAAACTGATACACCTGCCGAAACGTTAGGGTGTTCCACAGGCGGATCGACTTGTCGTCGGACACGGTCAGAATCGTGGACGCATCCTGCGACAGTGCCGCCCAGTACACACCGGTAAGGTGTCCGGTCAAGCGGTTGAGTTCCATCCCGGGCTCCGCATCCCAGACACGTATGGTGCTGTCCCAGTTCGACGTAATGACCCGCCTGCTGTCGGGAAGGAAGAGGACCTGCGTGATCGTTTGCTCGTGCCCGGATAGGCGACTGACCAATTTGCCGCCGTTGACATCCCAAACCGCCGCCCGATTGCTTTCCGCGACCACTACTTTGCGACCATCCGGCGATTGCTCCAGAATGAACGGAGTGTCGTCGATCTGCAGTGTCTTCAACACTTTGTGTGAAACCGCATCGATGACCGTCACGCGATTCTCATGCCCCGGGACGATGCGCCTCCCATCACCATTTACCCGCAAGCCACTTGGATTCTGCAACGCCTTGTCGACCTTCCGGGTGGACAGCGCGATGCCATCGGTCGGATTCCAGATCTGCACCTCGGTGAATCGTTTGTTGCGCGTCACGATGTTCCCGGTATCCGGTTCGAACAACAGCGGATAGTCCGTGTTCTCCAAGGTTCGTTTCAGTTCAAGCGCGTCCATCTCCCAGACTTCGACTCCCCCCTTGTAAATCAGTACGAGCACGGTTTTTCCGTCCGGTGAAAACAAGGGGGCATCGCTCTTATCCCAGGTGTGGGAGTCATTCACATTGTCTATCGGCGTGGCGAAGCGACCATATTCCTTGCGATCCTTGACGTTCCAAAGACAGATCGTGCGGTCCAGGGCAGCTGACGCGAGGGTTGAATCCACGGGGTTGAACGCGACCGCCCGCACACTCCAGGCTGGCCCAGCAGGGTTTGTTCGAGCTTGGCTTCAGCAACTTTCCAGATTTCGGTGATTCGCTTCTGAATCGCGGCGGCCACCAGCGTTCCGTCGGGAGAGAAGGACAATCCTGAAACGAAAAACTTGTCGTCTTTCCTCACCGAGGTTGATTCGTTCTCCTGCCATTTCCCAAAAAGCAGTCCTCCCCAACGACTGCCGGCCGCAGCCAGTTTCCCGTCTGGAGATAGTGCCACTGACTGTATGTTGCGTATGTCTTCCCGGACGGCAATTTCCTTTCCCGTGGAGGCATCGAGAATCACCACCGCGTTCCGTTTGTGAGCCGCGACCAGAAAACGGCCATCATTCGACCAGGCTACGCGATGGGCCGTTTCTTCCTGTTGACCCAATAGTTTACCGGTCTCGCCATCGATCAAATAGAGGTGGCAAACATGATGTGGCAATCCCACTTGTCCCCAGAGATCCCCGCCGGTGGCCACGGCGAGTCGATTGCCGGTCGGTGCAAATTCGGCCCGTGGACGGACCAGTTCCTGCTTCCACAGTTCGGCATCATTGTCACACGCACTCGCCAGGAACGTTTCACGCTCCGGCCCCGTTGCTAGTTCTTTGGCCGCCTGATATATTTCCTCCTCGGCCATTGCCTGGCTTGTCGGGTCCCGCGCAGCATGCCACGCACACCCCGAAATGCCAGTGTTCGTTGGATTGCCACCGTTGGCAGAATCCGCTTACTTGGCAATCATGAACTTCCGGATCCTGTCCCTTTTCCTGGCCGCATCATTGCCGGCCGCAGACGTCGGCGATCCGCAGATCCGCACGGACCATCCGTGGTATCCCGGTGAACTGGCCATCTCCACTTTCGATCGCCTGTTCGCCACACAAGCCGAAGCCTATGAGAGAGTGACTGGCCGGCGGGTTGATTCGGACGAGGACAAAGCCTTGGCTGCCTGGTTCTGGCGCAACACCCACTACTGGCATGGCGAAGCAGGCGGGCGCGATTTCTGGGGAGATGGCATTCCGAAGGGCAAGGATCGTCGTTTGCGTGAGTACTGGAACGGTCTCTTCGGCTACGGTTTCGGACTCTGCGGCACCACGCATTCACAATGGACCGCCGAGTTTCAACACCTCCTCGGACACGGTCGCGGACGTGGCGTTGGCGCTGCCGGTCACAACGCCTTCGAGGTCTTCCTTCGTGGCGGCGCCTATGGCACCGGCAAGTGGGCGCTCCTCGACCACGATCTCTCCACGGTCATCTTTGACGAGTCCGGGAAACGCCTGCTCGGCCTCGGCGAGATCCAGTCGAATGTCGACCGCTGGATCGACCGACGTTTCAAGCCGGAGAAACAGCATGGTTGGCTCGTCTGCGGCCTGCACCCGGCCGACGGGGGCTCCTATCGCAAATACGCCGTCGCCGAATACCTCGCTGGTTATGCCGGCCCACCCCCGATGGTCCGCCTCCGCAAGGGTCAGCGAATGCGCCGCTATTTCGAACCCGGGCTGGAGGACGGCAAGACCTTTGTGTTCTGGGGGCGCAACTATCGCACCGCCGGTATTCCCGGGCCTGAACGCTCCCGCACCTGGGTCAATCAACCGGAGCAAATGAACGGCTCCAGGAACGGCGCGCCGCATCGCAACGGCCAGGTCCGCTACGCCAATGTTGAGTATGTCTACCGGCCGGCCAAGGAGGAGTTCGATGACAAGATCGTCAAATTCCAGACTCCTTACGTCATCGGTGCCACCCCGCCCAATGACCAACCTTGGGGGATCTACGATGACGGCTGCCGCAATGGATTGGTGATCGAAGGTGAATCGGCAAAGCCGATCGATATTTCTCTCAATGCTGGTCGCACGTGGATTTCGTGCGGCCGGCTTGAAAGTCGCTTGGATCTCACCGATCACGTCAAAGGCCGCTCCCAGTATTGGCTTCGCTTTGGCGACCACCCGGACAATCTCGAGATGCGCACCGTCTGCCAGGCGAATGTATCAGTCCTGCCTCGCCTCAAGGACAGCGGCACCTCCGTCACCTATGCGGCATCCGGAAAGTCGCTGTTGTCCGTCGGTCCCGAACTCGATCTCGCCAAGTCCTTCGTGACCGCCGGTGGCTTCGGTGAAAAGCAGCTAACGTTCACCATCACCCCGGACAAACCCGTGATCGGTCTCCATGTGGCTGCCCACATTGCCAGCGGCAGCCCGCCCAATCCAAAGGTCCGTTACCAGATCGAATACAGCCTGAACAACGGCGTATCCTGGCAACCCGTCGTCAAGGACTGGTCCATCCCTCGTCGTGGCAATGAACCCGCCGATTTCTGGTCGCAGAGTTTTTGCTATGGCTCATCCGAAATCTCATCCGTGGCGAACCAGTCCATCCAAGTCCGCTTCCACAACGACGGCGGCAAACGCTACCTCCGCGCCGAAGCCCATCTCATTCAGGATCTCGGTGGATCTTCTCCGCTGCGCGTGACCTACAACTGGACCGACCATCGCGGCCGTCATCGCGAATTCCATGATTTTGATGCCAACAACGGCCGGTGGAGGTTGGAAACCGGTAAAGATGTTCGCACGCATTGGGTGGAATTTCGGCCGATCCGTTGAGCTTCGTCAGCCTGCAGACCAGTTCCTCACCAGCACGCTACTTCGCCGCCGGCTTGGTCCCGGCCAGAATTTCAGCGATCGTTCCGCGGGTGCTCTTTATGTGCGCCATATCGAGATCCATTTTCAGGACTCCATCGATGAACTTGTAGATTCCTTCCAGTTCCGGTGACCACTCAGCCTTGGCCACATCGATTGCCTTGGCGCCTTGTTTGTCGGTGACGTTCACATTGGCGCCTTTCTCAATGAGCAGTTTGAGTAACTCCGGATGGCAGAAGAATGCTGCGTTGTACAACGCCGTATTCCCTTCGTTGTTCTTCGATTCCAGATCGGCACCCTTCTCGATCAGGAATGCAGCCAGGTCTTTATGTCCGCGAATCGCGGCGAGGTTCAACAGGCTGCCGCCGCCAGCCGGGTCCTTGGCATTGACGTCGACACCTCCCTCGACCGCCTTCTGCACGACCGCAATTTCCCCTTCCCAAGCAGCCGCGATCACGTCCGCTTCCAAGCCGTCGACCTTCGCCGATGCCGCGGGAGCTGCATTCGCCGCCGAAGCTTCGGGTTTGGTGGTCGGTGGCGCATCTACGCCTTTTTGGCCGCAGCCGACGGTAAGAGTTAGAGCGAGAACGGCGGCAAGTTGAAGAAGTTGTTTCATGTTTGGAGTGGAGCTAGAAAACATACGATCCGCAGTCTGGCAACGGTTTTTCCACCGGGCCGTTTCGACATGATTGTTGAGGTAACCAATACGTAATTGGTGCCATCCTCTTCATATGTTCAGCAATTCACGACCGGCGCGACTCGGATGGCATCCAATACCTACCCCGCTGGTGCCCAGAATCCTCCTGTTGATGTTCGCTGCTGCGTTCGTGCTCGCTGCTCCTGATGTGACCGTTCAGGCCGAGCAGAAAACCTCCCCTCGTGACGCCCTCAAATCCCGCCTCGCCAAGCTGGTCGACGCCAAGAAGATCTCTTTTGAGGAATCCATCGATCTCTATCTCGCCGCGTTTCCCGAAGACGCGCCGGAGGTGAAGAAATACGTCGATGGGCTGAAGCAAGCCCAATCAAAGGACAAGCAGTTGGCGGCCCTGCTGACCAAGATCGATTCTCAAACGACGCCAAAGAGCTATCAGGGTGACAAGCACCAGCTCTGGGTCGATGAACGAATGGCCAAACTGAGCGACACCCAGCGCGGGCGCGTCGGATTCCTCTGGCAGCAAAAACGACGTCTACAGCCGAAGATGGAGAACGACGGCCTGTCGTTCGTGAAGATTCTCTACTACGTGATGAACGGCCAGAAGGCCGGCCCCAAGGGCCTCCCTCACGGCTATGGGCAACCACGATCCAGTCGCCACTTTGTCCAGAAGGAAGGCAGCAAGCCGGGCAAGCAGGTCGCCATCCATGGCCAGGCCTTCGATGCCGATGGCAAACCGCTTGCGGGAGTGATGATCACCGCCTTTGACGAAGATCGGGAAATGAATACATCGGTATTCAGCCAAGCTGACGGCTCTTTTGAACTGACCGGTTTGCGCGATGCGGAATTCCAGGTGCGGGCACGTCTGCCCGGCAAAATCGACGAATGGTACGACGATGTTAAGCCCGGTCGCGGCGTCGTATCGGTCAAACTGGATCCCGCCACGGGCGAGGAACTGCAACTACAACGCTCCGGCACCTCCGCCTTCGGCATGCTCAAGTGGAAGAGCCAACGCGACAAAGAGAACTTCAAGATGATGTGCATGTATTGCCATCAGGCGGGCACCCTCGGCTTTCGCACTCCCGAGCAACCGGTCGACTGGGAAACGATGGTGCGTCGCATGGACGGTTTCGGCGGTCTTTACCAGCACACGCAGAAGGACATTGTGAAGCGACTTTTGGATACCTACACCGATGACGCGGTTTCCAGGTGGCCGAAATACGTTCCGCCCGCGCCGCCGACCGGTTACGCCTCCCGGGTCAAGATCACCGAATGGGATGTCGGCAAATTCATGCAGGCCAACGTGCATGACATAGAACCGGGTCCGCCCGGAATCATTTATGCCGTCGACATGGGCCAGAACGCCATTGTCGAGGTCGATCTCAAGACCACCTCGCGAACCGTCTTCCGCATGCCTCCCGGCGCCGGCGGTCCTCATTCGATCGAACCGGACAATGACGGCAATTACTGGGTCACCCTCTGCGGCTCGGGACACATGGGCAAGTTCGATCCCAAGACCAAGGACATCACCCTTTACTCGAGTGCCGAAGCCCCGGCCCGTCGTGGTTCCTACCCGCACACCTTGCGGGTGAATCCCAAGGATCCGGAAGGCCTAGTCTGGTACACCGATGCCGGCCGCAACTCGGTCTTCTCCATTCATCCGAAGACCGGTTACGTAAAGGAATACCATCTCCTCGAGAAGAACCAGGCCGTCGCCGCCGGCAAGGGTGAATCACGCGGCCTTACGCCTTACGGTTTGGACTTCTCTCCCGTCGACGGAATGGTCTGGTATTCCAAGCTCAACGCCAACCGCATCGGCCGCATCGATCCGAGAGCGCCGAACGGCGATATCAAGGAATGGAACCCGCCCTTCCGCGGCCCACGCCGTTTGCACGTTGCCCAGGACGGCATCGTCTGGGTACCCGGCTTCGGCTCCGGTGTTCTCGGCAAGTTCGATCCAAAGACCGAGGAATGGACCACCTACGCGCTCCCTGACGCCGAGAACCAGATCCCCTACGCGCTCAACATCGATCCGAACGGCTACGTCTGGATCTGCGGTACGGGCGACGACACGCTCAACCGTTTCGATCCCAAGACCGAACGTCTCATAACCATCCCGCTGCCCACCCGCGTCACCTACACCCGCGAAATCGAGTTCGACGAAAACGGCGATGTCTGGACCTGCAGTTCCAACGGCCCGACCCGTCATAACGAACGCGGCCGGGGCAGCGTCATCAAACTGGAGATCCCCGATGACGCGCTCGCCGAAGACCAAGGGGTGAAACTGAAGAAGGTCAGCCTCCCCCATCACCAGGTTGCCTACGTCCGCCAGAAGTGGCACCTGTCCAAGCAGGGCGAATTGCTCAAACAGATTGACGCCATGCCAGCTCCCAAGGGCATCCCCGTCGACAAGACCTTGGCCCAACATTTCCCCAAACGCATCGCCGGCATGTCCGCCAAACAACGCGAACTCTGGGGCCTACTCCGCCAGCAATCAGACGTCGTCGATCCCAACCCCGACAACCGCGGCCTCACCTACCTCAAGATCCTCGAATACTGCGCCGAGCGTAAGGATCTGAATTAGGCACCAATATATTCCTGTAGCAGGGAGCGTGAACGAGTAGATTCGGGCGCGTGAGATTCGTCATCCAATGCCATGCCGTGGCGCTCCTCGTGCTCCTCACCGTCTCGGGATCGGCGGCGGCTCCGCTCCCATTCAATCCGCAGGATGGTGAAACGGTCGTGTTTCTCGGCGACTCCATCACGCATCAAAGCCTGTACCCGCAATACCTGGAGAACTTCTTCATCACCCGCTACCCGGAACGACGGATTCGTTTCCGCAATTCCGGAGTCGGTGGCGATGCCGCCGCGGATGCACTTGCCCGCCTCGACGATGACGTGGCCGTGTACAAGCCCGACTATGTCACCCTCCATCTTGGGATGAATGACGGTCGCTACCAGGAGTTCGACACCGACAACAATGCCACCTACCAGTCCGGCATGAGCAAGCTGCTTGACCGGATCGAAGCAATCGGTGCGAAGCCCATCCTGCTCTCGCCCACGATGTTCGATCACCATGTCACCCGGATGCGGGCCGATGACGAAACGTGGCGCTTTCGCGGCAAGGATTTCTCTCCCAACTACAACGCGCTCCTTGGCTACTTCACCGGCTGGGGCATGGAGACCGGCTCCCGGCGCGGAATGCCAGTCGTCAACTGGTGGGGGCCGCTCAATCGCCACACCACCGACCAGCGCCGATCCAATGCCGACTTCAACATGATTTGGGACGCCATACATCCGAATCCTTCCGGACAGGTCATCATGGCCTGTGAGATCCTTTTTCAGTTGGGCATAGAGCGGAAGGGAGCCAGCGCCATAACAATCCAAAAACGGGGAACACGTTGGGTCGGATCCAAAGGCGTCAAACAGTTGCAGGTAAACGAAGATTCCGGTGAGATCACGTTTTCCCACCAGGCAAACTCATTGCCTTGGGTGGTGCCCGAAGAACACTCGGAACTGGCACTCAAATGGAAACTGCCGGCGGACGGCCGCCTGGGCTTCGCGCTCGCCAAGGCCGGTCACAAGCTGAGCGCCGATCGCCTGAAGATTGCGGGTTTACCACCCGGCAGCTACGAGATCTCCATCGACGGGCAATCCATCGGCAACTGGAGACATGTCACCTTGGGCACCAAGATAGAATTGCAGGCAAACGAAAAGACCCCCCAGTTTCAGCAGGCTCTCAAGGTCGCCCACCTC
>JAYPXF010000068.1:0-25874 GCA_038154405.1 Verrucomicrobiales bacterium
ACGCAGTTTCTGGTGCTGCCCTTATAGGGCTCTGTAATGGGCTCGTGGGTACGCTCTCCCCACCAATTCTTGGACCGCTGACGCGGGAGAAGAAGGTCTTGCTCTCCTCTCAGCGTTTTTTCAACAACCGGCCATCGCCGCCTCGATCGCCTCGTGCAACCTGTCAGGCTCGTCAGAACCGATCATGTAACGCTTGCCGTTCTTCATGTTCAGTTCCACCGCCCCGAATCCCGACACGTTGAACAGCCACCCGCCCTTAATCATCTTGATACCCCAGCCGTTGTACCAACGGGATTGGGTCACCTTGGTCGACTCGATGCCAGAGATCGCAAAGCTTTTCCCGATCAAACCGATCCCAAAAGAAAGCCGGATCGCGCCGTCCGAAACGCGGACCGTGAGGCAGTGAAACAGGATTGCGACAAGGAACAAAACCGCGCCAGGAATCGCGAAACCGATGGTCGTCTCTGGCTTCCCGGTGGCGATGAACAAACCCGTGGCGAGCGACCCGAACACAACGCACATCACCCCCAGAACGAACCGCATCAGCGTTCCCGGTTGGGTATGTTCGTATGGCGCGAATCCCTTCACTTGAAGGCCTCTTTCCGCCTCCGGCAACCCACGGCATAATACGGACTGCCCATCTTGGTGCACCAGGTCGTCGGATACCCTTTGCCCGACAGATCATACGCAACCCGCATCCCATTCTCATTTTTGTGCTCGAAGATCGCGTAGATGGTCTTCCCCTTGTTCAGACCGGACTCGCTCTTGATGACCTTCTTGTGCGGCTTCACACTGGTATCGACCGTAAAGGTGCCGCGATCGTCGTGATCTTCACCCTCCACGGTCGCCTCGTATTTGTTTCCGTCGATCCTAAGCGTGATCTTGTCCGATGCCTCCTTCGGTAATCGCCCGCCGTTCAGCGACGCCGCGATCGGTTTCCAGACGCCTTGGTGACGTTGAACGGGATCCTTGTTCGTTTTGTCAGCGGCGACCGCAGGTTGAAGACAGAGCAAGGAGAGCATCGTGGTGAGGATTGAGAGTCTCATGGTTACCCAGCCTTATCGCAAAAGCACCATGCAGACACAAGCGTATCCCGTAGCGGAATTTGCATTGCCACCATCACGAATCACGGATTGGATGATCGGCAGCCCATGAAGATCCGCGATATCCGTTTGCTTCCCCTACGCGGCGCCACGCCAGATGGCGGTTGGGACGAGAAGTTCCTCGATACGGAGAACAATCTTCACACGCTGATTGAGATCATCACCGACGAAGGCGTCACCGGATTGGGCAGCGTCTTCACCTCGGCAAAACTCATCGAGGGCGCCATCGACGTGATGAAGCCGTTCCTGATCGGCGCATCCGCTCTCGATCCGGCTGCCACTTCGGAGAACCTCCATCAACAGACTTTCTGGCAAGGCCGCGGGGGCGCCATCACCCACGCCATCTCGGGCATCGACATCGCCTTGTGGGACATCCTCGGCAAGGTCACCCGGCAACCGATCAGCCGTCTGCTTGGCGGACGTCATCGAGAGAAGATCAAACCCTACGGATCGTTGCTGATGGACGAACCAGACAAGCTCCGTCGTTCATTGGAAGGCGGCATGTCCCGCGGCTTTCGCGCCTTCAAGATCGGTTGGGGACCGTTTGGCCGCGTCGACGCCAAGACCGATGAAGCCATCGTCAAGGCCGCCCGCGAAACCGTAGGACCAGATATCGAACTCATGGTCGACGCCGGCGGCTCCGACGCCTTTTGGCCACACGGTTACAAGTGGGCGATCAACACCGCCAAAATGCTCGCCGACTACGACGTCACCTGGTTCGAAGAAGCCCTCCATCCGGACGACATCGACGGTTACGTGAAGCTCACCGAACATTCCCCCGTCCCGATCGCCGCCTGCGAAGTGCTCACCCGCCGTCAATCCTTCCTTCCCTGGATTGAACGTCGCGCCGTTGATTACATCCAACCCGACGTCACCAAGGTCGGCGGCCTCAGCGAGGAACACCGCATCGCCCAATACGCCGACGATCATTCCGTCCTCTTCGTCCCCCACGGCTGGAACACCGCCATCGGCCTCGCCGCCGACCTCCAACTCGTCGCCGCCGCCGGCAATGCCCGCTCGGTCGAATACATCACCCCCGCCCCCTACATCGAAGACCTCCTCAACGAACCGATCGAACCGGACAAAGACGGCATGATAACGATCCCCGACAACCCCGGACTCGGGTTGGAATGGAACATCGACGGCATCAAGAAGTTCACCGGTGTGGAACTCACTCGCTCAGCAATATGAAAACCACAGCTCGGCTTTTCGTCCTCGTCACGTTGGCGGTCACCTGCACGGTGAACGCTGCGAAGAACCCCAACATTGTCTTCATCCTTACGGACAACCAGGGCGCGTGGCAGCTGGGTTGTTATGGGAATCCGGATTTCAGGACGCCAAACATTGATCGCATGGCACGGGAGGGCGTTCGCTTTACGCAGGCATATGCCAACAACGCGGTTTGTTCACCCACGCGCGCGACTTATCTGACCGGATTGACGCCGAGTCAGCATGGGGTGCATCGGTATCTTTCCGCAGGACGATTGCAGATCGGGCCGCAGGCGAAATACACCTTGGAGGAATTCACCACCTTGCCGGAGGTCCTGCACTCGAAAGGATATGTGTGCGGGCTATCAGGTAAGTGGCACCTGGGCGACAATCACAATCCTTCGGATGGGTTTTCATTCTGGGTCACCAAGAAACATGGTCACTCGATCGGCTTTCTCAATCAACCGGTCATTGAAGGAGGCAAGACGAACATCATCGCCAAACACCAGACGGAGTATTGGACGGACCGGGGAATTGAATTCATTGAAAAGGCAACCCAGACCAAAGAACACGGGAAACAAGCCAAACCGTTCTTCCTCTTTCTCGCTTACAACGGCCCCTACACTCTCTCGGGGGCGATGCGGGAAAAAGTGCCTTCGCCGTGGTCGGATCCCTACGTCGATCATCCGTTGCCCTCATTTCCGCGTCCCAAGAAGATTCATCCATGGCAGCGCAATCAGCATGACCTGATCGGTGATGTTCAGGTCGGGCGCAATCTCGCGGGACAGGTGACCGCGGTCGATGCCGGTGTGGGTCGGATTCTCGCCACGCTCAAGCGACTCAAGATCGACGACAACACGCTGGTGATCTACGCCGCGGACCAAGGCGCAGTCGCCGGACATGCCGGATTCTGGGGCATGGGCGATCATTCCCGCCCGATCCATGGTCGCGACGGCACGATGCAAATCCCCATGATCTTTCGCTGGCCCGGCAGGATCGCCGCCAATCGCACTGAAGGTCACATCGTCACGAACTACGACTTCATGCCCAGCCTGCTGGGATTGCTCGGCTACGACATGCCAACGAAACCGGTCCGGTCTCCCGGGCGGGATTTCTCCCCCACTCTGACCGGCAACCCACTCACCAAATGGCAGGACGAAGTGTTCTACGAATTTGAAAACATCCGTTCAATTCGCACTCCAGAATGGAAGTATGTGGAGCGACTGGGCGAAGAACCGCCCGTCGAACTCTATGACCTGAATGCAGATCCGGACGAACTGAACAACCTCGCCGAGGCATCCGAACACTCTGCGTTGCGCGCCGGATTGAAACGAAGACTCCAGGCGTGGTTCTTCCGCCATTCCGATCCCAAATGGGATCTCTGGCGCGGCGGCAAATCCAAATCCCGGATCGGTACCACAGCGGCATTTCGCAAAGTGCTGGGACAGAGAGCCGGTCAGATCACGCCACCGGCACCGGCCAGAAAACTCCCGGCCTACGCCACCACCAAACCGAAGAAGAACGGCAAGATCATCACGCCGGAAAAGGATCATTCGCTCTACCTGTTGCCCGCCCAAGCCGCCCTCTACGGGAACTCGGTGAAGATCAACACCCGCGTCAACGCCCTCGCCTGGTGGAAGACGACGAAGGATCGGGCGTTGTGGCAGTTGCGCAATGTGAAGCCCGGGAAATACACCGTAGTCCTCGACTGGGCCGCACCTGATTCCTGCGCCGGGCAGCCGTTCACGATTCACAATCAGGCGATGACCGCCATTCTCAAAGCGAAGGTTTCGTCCTCGGGCGGCTGGGGCAAATTCAAGACGCAGGCCATAGGAAAGATCACCCTGCCCGGATCTTCCATCAACTTGTCGCTGGTTCCGGACGACAACATCAAGGCCGAAGATCTGCTCGATCTGCGACGCGTCATCCTCCTCCCCGAAGGCAGCAGCAAGATCCGGAATTACCAGAAACCCGATGCAGGGAAACAACCGCTTGCTCCTCGCAAGTCGCTTCCCGGCAACAAGCCGGCTGCAATCAAGCCCGGTGCGGATGAATCCATCACTCTACGACCTGACACGGCTGCCATTCACGGCGAACCGATGTCGATCATTGAAACACAATCATCGCTCGGTGGCTGGATGCAGAAACAGCACGCGGCGGTCTGGAACGTGAAAGGCATTCGCGGCGGCAAATATGACATTCATGGCGAATGGGCGATGCCGGACATCTCGCGAGGCGGCCTGCAATCCGCGCACGGCTCCTTGGACGGCAAACAACTACGCGTGGCCCCCATTCGCACGACCGGAGGCAGAGATCGTTACGCCACCTACATCATCGGCACCGTCAAGCTGCCGGACGGCGATCACCAGATCGGTTTCGGCCCCAATGGCAATGTCAGCAAGACCTGGCTGCGCCTTCGGTCGCTCCGATTTGTTCCCGCCAATCGCGGCCAGTTTGTTGTGCCGCAGATGACCGTTCCTGAAGGATTCGAAATCGTTCCGGCCGCCATTCCGCCATTGGTGAAGCATCCGATGCTCGCCTGCCTCGATGATCGCGGACGGATGTTCATTTCCGAGTCAGCCGGCATCAACGCCAAGGCACCGGAGCTTCTGGAGAAACGGCCGCACAAGATCCTGATGCTGACCGACACGGACAAGGACGGCGTTTACGACACGTCGAGTGTCTTCGCTGAAAACCTCGTCCTGCCCAACGGAGCCCAATGGCACGACGGTGCACTTTACGTATGTTCGCCGCCCTATGTCTGGAAGTTCAAAGACACGAACGCCGACGGCACGGCGGACAAGCAGACTCCGATCAACGGCAAGTTCGGATTCAACGGCATGTCCTCCGCCTTTCACGGACCAGTGCTCGGACCGGACGGCCGCCTGTATTGGTGCGGCGGCCAACACGGCTGGACATTGGGTGATACGAGCAAGGGATTTGATCTGAAGGGACCGTTCACCAGTCGTGCACCCGGCGTTTTCTCTTCCTGGCCGGACGGAACGGATAGCCAAGACCGCGCGCACGGAGGTTTGGCCAATCCGGTGGAAGTCACCTTCACCAGCGAAGGCGAAGTATTGGGAACGGTCGCCGTTTACGACAATGTCAACGGTCGCCATGACGCCCTGCTCCATTGGATCTGGGGCACGCGCTACAACCTGAGTTCCAGCCGGGCCGGCAACACCTACCTGCCGCAGACCAGCTATCCGTTGCTGCCGCCCGTGAGTCGGCGTGGGTGGGTCGCGCCACCGGGATTGACCCGTTATCGCAGCGGCGCGTTCGGCGAACAGTTTCGCAACAACATTTTCCTTTGCGAATTCAACACCCACCGCGTCTATCGCCTGGATCTGGAACGCAAGGGCGCGAGCTTCACCTCCCGTGATGAGATCTTCCTCAAATCAAGCAACCCGAACACCCATTTCACCGATGTGTTCGAAGACGCCGACGGCAGCCTGCTCGTAGTGGATACCGGCGGATGGTTTCTCTATGGCTGCCCGACATCTTCGATTGAAAAACCCGAGATTCGCGGCGCGATTTACCGCATTCGCCGCAAGGGGCAGAAGACCTTGAACGATCCTCGCGGTACCAAGATCAAATGGCAGCAACTCAAGCCGGCTGACATCGCCGCCAAGCTGAGCGACAAGCGCTTCAAGGTCCGGGATCGGGCCATCGCAGAACTGGCCAAGCACGGAAACGCTGCGATCCCATCGATCACAAAAAAACTTCAATCATCGGACCTCCGCACACGCCGAAACGCCGTCTGGTCCCTCACACGCATCCGCACGCCCAAAGCGCGCCAGGCCATTCATACCGCACTGGGTGATCAAGACTTCTCGGTTCGCCTCACCGCCGCCCGCAGCGTTTCCACTCATCGTGACCAGACCGCACTTGGCTGGCTGAAGATCCACGTCCGCAACGACGCCCCGGCCGTTCGTCGCGAATGCGCCACGGCACTCGGTCGCATCGGTGACCGCTCAGCCATTCCGAGTCTGCTCACCGCCCTGGAGACCGTCGGCGACGACAGGTTTCTGTTTCACGCGCTTACCTACGCACTAATCGAACTCGATGACGAGAAACAGACCCGGGCCGGACTTGCCTCCAAGAATTCACTGGTCCAACACGCCGCCATGATCGCGCTCGATCAGGCACGGAAGCCGTATCTGAAACCCGATGACATCAAACCGCTGCTCGCTTCGCCGGACACCGATCTGCGCAAACTCGCCATCGACACCGCCACGCGTCACAAGTGGATCGGACCGGTTCGCGACCATCTCGAGCAATCAGTGACGGGTTCTCAGACTCCAGCCAATTCACTGAGCGATACGTTTCTCGCTTTCCAGTCAGACAAGCAACTCCAACAACACATCACGAAGCGGTTGCAGGATTCCGACACACCACAAGGCATTCGGGTCTTCCTGCTGAAACTTATCTCCAAGACCGACCGAGGCAAGCTGCCGGACGATTGGAAACGAGCGGTCATCGCATCGTTGGACGCACAAGAATCCGACGTGTTGAGTGCCGCGATCGAGAGTATCCGTCGACATGGCCTGAGAGAAGGCGACCGGCAATTGACGCGCATCTCCGGCGATTTTGGTCTACCCACCCAAGTGCGCGTGGCCGCAGCCGGAACCGTGGCGGTGACTCAACGCGAACTGAACGGCCGGCTCTACCAGGTGCTTCGTTCCGAAATGGTGAAGGCAGATACGCTTGGCGAACGCTACGAGATCGCGGGAGTCCTGGGACGCAGTCGTCTGACACCGAGGCAGCAACAATTCCTGATCCCGCAAATCGCCCAAGCCGGACCTCTGGAACTGGAGGCACTGACCGGCGCCTACCTGCATGGGAAAGACCCTGCGCTGGGCAAACCCTTGTTTGTCGCACTCAAGAAATCCCCCGGACTGGCCAGCCTCTCCACGCGACGCCTCACGGAACTTCAGTCCCGCTTCCCAGAGGATGAAACCGCCGACGAAATCCTGAAAGCCCGCGCCAATGCCAAAATGGAGCAGACCAAACGTCTGAATGAACTCGAACAGAGCACCCGCAACGGCAATGCCGATCGCGGTGCCGAGATGTTCAAGGTGGCCGCCTGTAATATCTGCCACAAGGTGAACGGCAATGGCGGCATCGTAGGCCCGGAACTGACGAGCATTGGCAGTATCCGCACACAGCGTGATCTACTTGAAGCGATCGTCTTTCCGAACGCCTCATTCGCCCGGGAATACGAGCCTTTCCAGATCACGCTAGAAAACGGCGACCAACTGAACGGCCGTATCATCGAAGAATCAGGCAAGGACGTGCACTTCGTCGACGCAACGAACAATCCACAGACATTGGCACGATCCGAGATCACCGAGATCAGACCTTCGTCAGTGTCGCTGATGCCCGCCGGATTGGATCAGGCGCTCAACCGTCAGCAACTCGCCGACCTGATCGCCTACCTCCGATCATTGAAGTGACGTCCAACGACGATAGCGGAATTTGCAAAGAATTCCGACTTCGACATCGTGACAGAGCGGAAGATTTCGCATCTTCTGCTACGAGGAGGATCGCTCACGCAATGGCTTTGTGGATGATGCTGCCGTAGATGTCGGTCAGGCGTTCATCACGGCCGTTGTGGCGGAACGTCAGCTTGGTGTGATCCATTCCCATGAGATGCAGAATTGTCGCATGAAGATCGTGGGCATGAACCTTTTCTTCGGCCGCGCGCAAGCCGACCGGATCGGTGGCGCCGATGGCCTGACCACCTTTCACACCACCGCCAGCCAGCCACATGCTGAAGCCGTGGGGATTGTGATCGCGTCCGTCCGTCCCCTCGCTCATCGGCATGCGACCAAACTCGCCGCCCCAGATCACCAACGTGTCGTCGAGCATGCCGCGTGATTTCAGGTCCTTGAGCAGACCGGCCACGGGAAGATCGCTCTTGGCGCAATGGTTCGAGTGGTTGGCATCCATCTTGGAGTGTCCATCCCAGCCGTTCTTGTCGCCGCAATACAGTTCCACGAACCGCACTCCGCGTTCGATCATGCGACGAGCCAGAAGACAACGCGTGCCGAATTCCTGAGTGACCGGGCTGTCCAAGCCGTAGAGTTTCCGCGTCGCGGCACCTTCCTTCGCGACGTCCACCACTTCGTGCGCATGGGACTGCATGCGAAAGGCGAGTTCGTAGGCGGAAATGCGGGCACCGAGAGAAGAGTGTTCATCGCCCGGTCGCAGATTCTCGCGATTGAGTTGATTGATGAGGTCAACCGTGTTGCGTTGCTGTTCGTTCGAAACCCCATCGGGATTGTTGAGATTCAGAATGGGCGTCCTGCCGCCACGAAGAATCGTGCCCTGATAGGTCGCGGGAAGATAACCGTTGCCCCAGGCGGGTGCCCCGCCCTTTACCCAGCCTTTGGGATCGGGCATCACTACAAAGGCAGGCATGTTTTCATTTTCACTTCCCAAGCCATAAGCAACCCAGGAACCGAGACTCGGCCGGCCCATCAGGATGGAACCGGTGTTCATCAGGTAAACCGATTCGGGATGGGTGACGCTGTCGCCGTAACAACCGCGCAGCACGCAGATGTCGTCCGCGTGCTCGGCGATGTTCGGCAGCCATTCGGAGATTCGCGTGCCACTCTGTCCGTGTTGATGAAATGGACGCAACGGTCCCAGCAGATTGTTCTTCGCCACGTTGCGGCGGGTCTTGAACTTGCCAAAAGACTCCGGGATCGGCTTGCCGGCAAGACGAATGAGATCCGGCTTGTAGTCGAGCAGATCCACATGGCTCGGCCCACCTGCCATAAACAGGAAGATGACATTCTTGGCGCGTGCACCGTAGTGCGACCCCTTGGCCTCCAGGGGATTGGCCACCGTCCTCGTGGCGGGAGAGGCAAGCAATCCCTCACGATTCAGCATCGCCTGCAGGGCAACCATGCCGAATCCGGCACCCGCGTTACGGAGAAAACTGCGCCGCGAGGTTTCAGGCGGAAATGGTGCATATGGTCCGGGACAATCGTTCATGCTCAGATATCAGGTGAACGATTCGACCATGCGCCACGAACCACCGCTTTTCAACCGCGATTCCTGACCGTCGTCGTGGCAGTGAAAATCACCCACGCAGCACCTCATCGTGCTCAAAAGATTGTTTTGCGGCGGGTAATGGCATAGAAGTCCCGGCTTTTGCTGCGGCCCAAGCCGATTGCCACTTATGAATGCCATTGTGATATGTGAATCCGAGAACTCGCCGGCCATTGCTGGGGTTTCGCTGTTGGATCGCCTCGTGGTGGCGCTGCATCGCGGCGGCTGCGAGCGAATCACCTTGGTTGGCAGCCGGTGGCTGACCGGATTGCCCCGGACGGAAGCACTGGGGATCGAGGTGGAACGAGTCCTCAATCTGGATGCGTTCAACGAACCGACGCTGATCGCATCGGATAGAATTCTGGTTCAGGCGGCCGACGTGGAACGCCTGATCGAACGGGGAGGCAGACTGGAATCAAGCGAAGGCATCGCAATGGACATCGGTGTGCTTCCTCCCGGATTGGTGACGGACTTTAGGCAACGTTTCTCAAATCAGTCCCCCGTGCCGGCGAACGGAATCGCAATGCCCATCAATGACCCGGCCGACGCGTTGTGGGCGGCTCGGGAACTGTGGAATTCGTTGGGCAGTGCCGCCGATGGCGCCGTTGACACCTGGTTCAACCGTCCGGTTGGAAGACTGCTTTCGAAATTGCTGGTGTTGACCAACGTGACGCCCAATCAGGTTTCGGCCGTCGCGACGATCATTGGTGTGGCGTCCGGTCTGGTGTTTGCCCTTGGTGGTTATTGGGCAGCGGTGATTGGTGCTGTGCTGCTGCAGATCTCCACCATCGTGGATTGTGTGGACGGCGATCTCGCGCGGATCGCGTTCAAGGAAAGCGCGATCGGCAAGTGGCTCGACATCGGCGGGGATCAGGTGGTGCACATCGCGGTCTTTGTGGGTGTCGGCACGGGACTCTGGAAGACCGGCTTTGATGGTCCCGTCGCCGCGTTGGCAACCAGCGCGGCCACCGGTGTGTTGATCTCCTTCGTGGTCGTGATCCGGGGAATGATGTTGCCGAAGTCCGATGAGAACGCGCTGCTGCACAAGTTGATCGACAAGATGACCAATCGGGATTTCTCAGTGCTGCTGATCGTCCTGTCGGTGGCGGACAAACTGGGCTGGTTCATCTGGATGGTGGGGATCGGCGTGCATGTGTTCTGGGTTCTCGCATTGGCGGCCCAGATCATCGGAAGACGCAGGGCGGCCCGATGAAAATACCCTGGCGCTGGATTGTTTTCGCACTGGGCCTGGGCGTGTTCGGCTGGATGCTCTGGAGCATTGGACCACGTGAGATCTGGGCAAATGTCGAAGCGCTTGGATGGAAGGCGGTATTGGTTCCCCTGCCCTTCTTTCTGGTCTACGTCATTGATGCCTTCGGCTGGGTGATAGCGTTCGGACGTCAAAAGATCGACGTCTGGTATCCGGCCATGCTGCGCATCCGGTGGGCCGGTGAAGCGATCAACTACATCCTGCCCACCGCCTACGTCGGGGGTGAGGCGGTGAAGGTGTATCTGCTGCACAAGCGGGGGGTGGCTCCGACGGTGAGCGGAACTGCCGCGGTGGTTTCCAAGTCCTGTCAGACCCTGGCGATGGTGATATTCATCGCGGGTGGAGCACTGGCGGCATTGCCGTATCTGCCCGAGGACTCACCCGCCAAACAAGGAATGATGACCGTGGCTGGGTTGGCGTTCGTCGGAGTGGGGGTCCTGTTCTGGATGCAGAAGCATGGCGTCTTTGCCACGATGCTAGCGGTGGTCCGACTCGTCGGATTGAAAATCCAAACACTCGAGAAAAAACGTCCTCACTTTGAGAAAATGGACGCCGGTGTCCGGGACTTTTACCGAGACGAAAAGGGCCGCTTCTTCACATCCACCATTGTGTTCCTCCTCGGGTGGTTGGCGGATACGCTGGAGATACTGTTGGTTTCCCATCTGCTGGGAGTACCGCTGGATTGGCAGCAGGCCTTCGCGCTGGAGGCGTTCATTGCCGTGGCGAAGGCGGTCGGCATGTTTTCACCCGGATCCATAGGCGTGCAGGAGATGGGAATCGTATTTCTGTTCAGGCTGTTTGGCCTGCCGGAAGCCCTTGGCGGGGCCTACGCGCTGATCCGTCGGGGGCGTGAATTCGTGTTCGGTGTGGTGGGCTGGAGCTTCATCGTAGCGGAGGAGCACTCCGTCGCCGAACTGCAGCAGCACATGAAAGAAGACCAGTCATCTTCTTCGGATTTGGAATCAGGATAGAATTCTGACAATGGCACATCGTTTCAGATCAATTCACGAAAAGACTCCCATAAATCGGTCCCCCAACGGTAGGAACAAGCTGCTGCTTGTCCGCGGACGCGCGGCAGCGCGTCCCTACCATTTGGATGCCATCCTCAAGAACCACTTTCGTTGGAACTACCGCGCATGAGTCCGGAGGAATTCACCGCTGTGGTCCTGTTGGCCGGTTACGGAAGTCGCCTGCGTGAAGTTACCGACGAGCCGAAGTCGCTGTTGCCCGTGGGTGACAAAATCATTCTTCATCGGCATCTGCGGGCGTTCAAGACCGTCGGTATTCGCAGGGTCGTGCTGGTGGTCGGTTATCAGAAGGACAAGGTGATCGCGGCGGCGGAGAGCGTCGGGCGTGATCTCGAGATCAGGATCGTCGCCAACGATGACTACGACACCAAGGGCAATGGCATTTCCCTGCTGATGGGACTGACAGCCGCTTCCGGCCCCGTCGTGGTGTTCGACGGCGACCTGGTCTATTCACCCGCCATCCTCGCGCGATTCCTGGAGGGCGACATCCCCAACGCACTGGTCACCGGCGCCGCCAGCCTGCACGACATCGAATGCACCAAGGCCCTTGTCGACGACGAAAACATGATCCGCAAGACCGTCGACAAACGAGCCGTCTACGATGAGGAGCTCGCGGAATTCCGCTTCGCAGGCGAGGCCTTCGGCATGTTGAAGTTCTCAGATGAATACCGGCTCCGCCTGCTTGCGACGTGCGAAAGATTCTATGCCGACGGAGACAGGATGCTGTTGAACTGGGAGAATCCACTGAACGTTTTCCTCACCCGTCATGACGTGGCCAGCCAATTTGAGGAGTCCACGGACTGGATCGAGATCGACACTCCGGACGACTACCGGTCGGCTCAGGAAATGGCCGCACGGTTGGATTGAACTTTTCGGAAATCAATCCGGTCTCTGAAACGTCACATGTTGCGACTTGCATTTGAAATGCCTTGCCATTCGATCAGACAGGTGAGTTGATGCGCGCCGCTGTCACCAGACCGTTCACAGAATCCATACACTATGAAAAAAAAATTTCTCATTCTCGCTGCCATATCAATTCTGGCGAATTCCTCATTGTTTGCCGCCGACCCACACGGTGATCCCAAGGCGGATCTCCAAGCCTTGATCGGAAAGATAAAGACCGGTCTGGGCGAAGGACGCCGCACGGCCAAGGAACTCGAACCGGAACTCAAGCAGTTCGACGTCCTGCTCAAAAAATACCAGGACAAGAAGACTGATGAAGTGGCCGAAATCCTGTTCATGCATGCGGTACTGCACATCGAGGTGCTTGAAGACGCGGATACCGCAATCAAGCTGGTGAAGCAGCTCAAGGCGGATTTCCCCAAGACCACACGCGGTCAGAATGCCGACAACATTCTCGAAGCCCTCGAAGGCCAGAAAGCAAAGTTGAAAGCTCAAGCCGCCTTGGCGGTCGGTAAAAAGTGGCCGGACTTTTCCGCCAAAGACACCGATGGCAAGCCGCTCTCAGTCGGCAAGTTCAAGGGCAAGGTGGTGCTCGTTGATTTCTGGGCCACCTGGTGCGGACCTTGCATCGCCGAGATGCCCAACGTGATCAAAGCCTACAACGAGCACAACAAGAACGGTTTTGAAGTGATCGGCATCAGCCTCGACTCAGACAAGGGCAAATTGCTCGACTACACCAAGAAGAACAAGATGCCGTGGCCGCAATACTTTGACGGTCTCGGCTGGAAGAACAAACTGGCTGGCAAGTATGGCATCCAGGGTATTCCCGCCACTTTCCTGATCGGGCCGGACGGAACGATCATCGGCAAGAACCTTCGCGGACCCGCATTGGAATCAGCCGTCACGAAAGCGCTCAATCAAAAGCTCTAAGCGAGCCGAAGAATTCACGAAAGGCCGGTGGCAACACCGGCCTTTTTCATTTCCAGATGCCCAATTCCAACAACTGGCTTTCAGCCTTCTCGGCCCATCCCTTGTTGGCCGCCGGACTGGCGGGACTGGGATGCAGGATCGTTCCAGTTCGAATTCCGGAATCCTTGCCTAAAACAGCCTGCAGACGTTTCAACGCGAACCCGCCGACCCCGATCGCCCAATCCGGTTTGAGGATCTCAATGGCCTGACGCAGGTGATGGTCGCAGGCTTCGCACATGGCCTGGGCTTGAGCCGCCGGAATTTTGTCGGGCGTGAGGTTGCGGCTGCTTTCCTCCATGAACACCAGCGGGCAATAGTTGAGGATGAAATGGTCGCAGAAGAAATCATTTGCAACCGGATACTTCTCCGCAAACAGTCCCCACAATCGTCGCCCGCTCACCTCGGACTTCGGACAGTCAAACCCTTCAATGGGTCGCTTGGGGTGTTGGCGAACGGGTTTCTTGACCGGTTCGCAAATGCCCATCCAATCCCGCACCGCCGCAATTTCACCAAAGGGCACTCCGGTCTGCGCCATGCCAAACGGACCCGGATTCATTCCCATCATCAGGACCTTCTTGCGGGACGCTCCGTATTTCTTCAGATAGGCACAATGCGCGTCCCAAGCATACTCCAACGGGTTGTAGACATACTCGACCGGCGCATCGAAACGCAGCTTGCCCACCGCGTCTCGCAATTCTGCCGCGGCCGCGATCATTTTCTTCGATGTAGCAGACACTGGCCGCGAGATTGGAAGTATCAGTGATCTGACTCAAGCGGTTCATAATTGTAGCATATGTCATGATTCATTCTTGGATTTGAATTCTACCTGATCTTTCCGGTCTAATCGCGCGATCCTATGAAGACGATCTTCTCACTTGCAGGCGCCTTTGCATTGTTGGCGACCACTTCAGCACAAGACTGGCCAGAGTTCCGCGGACCCTCCGGCCAAGGCCATGGCACGGGAAAAAACCTCCCCGCCGAATGGAGCCAGACCAAGAACGTGAAATGGCGCACCCCGGTGGAAGGCGAAGGTTGGTCCTCCCCGATTGTGATCGGCGGCAAAGTGATCATCACTTCGGCCGTGTCCAATGGTGGCAGTCTCAACCTGCACGCGTTGGCCTTCGATGAGCGCACCGGCGCGGAGATCTGGGACCGGGAACTGTTCCGCGCCCGCAACAGCAAGAAACACAAGAAGAACAGTCACGCCAGTTCCACACCCATCGCCCAAGGTGACCGTGTCTACGTGCACTTCGGCCCCAATGGCACGGCCTGCCTCGATCTGTCCGGACGTGTGATCTGGAAACAGAACGAACTCGAATACCCGCCCGTTCACGGCAATGGCAGCTCCCCGATCATCGTGGACGACAAACTGATCTTCAGCTGTGACGGATCCAAGGACCCCTTCGTGATCGCCCTCTCCACCAAGACTGGCGACGTGATCTGGAAGCGCCCGCGTAAGTCAGGCGCGTCCCGCAAGTTCTCCTTCAGCACACCACTGCTCATCAAGGTGAACGGACAGAAGCAAGTCATCTCCCCCGGCAGCGGCGTTGTGTATGCCTTGAATCCCGACAATGGCAAAGTGATCTGGGAGTGCGGCTACGACCAAGGTTACTCGGTGGTGCCTCGCCCATTGTATGCCTACGGATTGGTCTACGTGGGCACGGGCTTCAACAAGGCCAACCTGCTGGCCATCGATCCCACCGGCAAAGGCGACGTCACCAAGACGCACATTCGTTGGCAGACGTCGAAAGATGTTTCCAAATCCCCATCCTTCCTCGCCGTGGGGAATGAAATCTATATCGTGTCCGACCGGGGCGAAGCGAGTTGCCTGGATGCCAAGACCGGCGACCAGCTATGGTATCACCGCTTCGGCGGCGGCTTCTCGGCATCGCCGACCTATGCCGACGGGAAGATCTACTTCCACAATGAACGCGGCAAGACGCACGTGATCAAGCCGGGACGCAGCTTCAAATTGCTGGCCGAAAGCGAGCTGGGCGAGAAGACCTTCGCGTCGCTCGCAATTTCCGGCAACGCTCTGTTCCAACGCTCGGACAGCCATCTCTACAAGATTCAGCAGCGCTAGCCTCGTTGCCAAGCGCCCGGAAATCCGTTAACTATCCGGAAACCGATTTCGAAAAATGACCTACGTTTACGAGACCATTCCCAAGAAGAAGGGGCAGAAGCCCAAGCGTTTTGAAGTTGTGCAGAGCATGAAGGATGATCCGCTGACCAAACATCCGGAAACGGGCGAACCGGTCAAACGGGTGATCTCCGGCGGATCCGGAAACTGTTTTCGCGGCACGAGCATCCTCGCGATGAACAATCCACGCCGGAAATAACCTGCCTCCATTTAAGCCAAAGGCCGCGCTCCGTGCGCGGCCTTTCTTGTAGCAGCCGACGTGAGGAGGCTGGGGTCAACCAAGGGCCTCGAGATTCTTGAGGATGGATTCTTTCTTGGCTTCCCAGCTGACTTTGCGATCTTTGTGTTCCTGTAAGACTTCGGCTGGGACTTTCTCCACGAAGTTGGGATTCCCGAGCTTCTTTTCGACCTTCTCGATTTCCTTGTCGACCTTGCCGAGTTCCTTCTGCAGGCGCGTCTTCTCGGCTTCGACGTCCACCAGTCCTTCGAGAGGCAGGAACAGTTCCCCCAGCAGCGAGGCCGTGCTGGGCGTTCCCTTCAGGTCTGACATGTCGCTGATCTCCTCAACTTCGCTCGCGTTGACCAGGATTCGGATGACGTTGATCTCATGCGGATCGATGTCACCGGCCGGCTTGAATTTGAACGCGGCTTTCTGGTTGATGTTGAATTCGCGCAGCAGGTTCCGGCCCTGACCGATGAGGTCGTTGCGGGCGCTGACCAGTTTGTCGACGGTTTCGTCGAGGCCATAGTGTTCCTTCATCTGCTCGTCGAAGGCCTTGGGCCAGTGGGCGGTCATGATGGTCTTGCCGCCCTGGTCTTCGGGGAGGTCGCTGTTGAAACCCATGCCATTCCAGAGATCTTCGGTGATGAACGGGAGGAAGGGATGGAAAAGGCGGAGCATGTTGCTCAGGACGAAATCCATCACGGCCAGGGTGTTCGCCTTGCGCGCTTCGTCGTCCCCGAACATGACCGCCTTTGTCGCCTCGGTGTACCAATCGCAATACTCCGTCCAGAAGAAGCGATAGAGGGTCTTGGTGACGCCGGTGAACTTGTATTCCGCAAAATCCCCGTCGATCTCGCGGATGGCCTGATCGAGGCGGAGCATGATCCACTTGTCGTCGCTCGTCAGGAGTTTGGGATCAATTTCGCCTTCGCTGGTGGCCTCAACGCAGTTGGCTGCCTGCATCTGGCGGAAGCGGCAGGCGTTCCAGATCTTGTTGCAGAAGTTGCGACCGAGTTTGACGTCGTCTTCGTCGAACTTCACATCGAGTCCCAACGGGGCACTGCTCATCGTGCCGAAGCGCAAGGCGTCGGCGCCGTAGTCGGCTATGAGATCGAGCGGATCGGGTGAATTGCCGAGGGTCTTCGACATCTTGCGGCCCTTCTTGTCACGGATGATGCCGGTGTAATAGACGTTCTTGAACGGCAGATCGCCTTTGTACTCGTAGCCGGCCATAATCATGCGGGCGACCCAGAAGAAGATGATGTCCGGGCCGGTGACGAGATCGCTGGTCGGATAGAACTTCTTGAGAGTGTCGGTTTCCTCGGGCCAGCCCATGGTGGCAAAGGGCCAGAGCCAGGAGCTGAACCAAGTATCCAACACGTCGGGATCGCGGGTCCAGTTTTCCTCGTCGGCGGGTGGTTCGAGATCGCAATGAACCTCGCCGCTTTCGTTGTGATACCAGACGGGAATCTGGTGCCCCCACCAAAGCTGGCGGCTGATGCACCAGTCCTGAATGTTGGTGAGCCAGTGGTCGTAGGTCTTGGCCCAGCGTTCCGGATAGAACTTCATCTCCCCTTCGGCCACGCATTTCTGCGAAGGCTCAACGCTGGGATACTTCAGGAACCACTGCTCGGAGAGGCGGGGTTCAATGGTAACCTTGGCGCGTTCGCTGAAGCCGACACTGTTTTCGTAGTCTTCCTCCTTGGTGAGCGCCCCCATTTCATCAAGAAGCTCAGCGGACTTCTTCCGGGCCTCGAATCGATCCAAACCGGCGAGATCCTTGCCGGCAAGGTCGTTCATCGTGCCGTTCGCGTTAAGGACGTCGATGACTTCAAGGTCATGGCGTACGCCGATGTCAAAGTCGGCCTTGTCGTGGGCGGGGGTGACTTTGAGGACGCCAGTTCCGAATTCGATGTCGATGTGTTCGTCGGCAACGATCGGGATATGCGCCTGATTCTCCAGCGGGAGCGGACGCACGGCGTGTTTGCCGATAAGGTGACCGTAGCGCGGGTCCTTGGGATTGACCGCGATGCCGGTGTCACCCGGAATGGTCTCGGGCCTCGTGGTCGCGATTTCCAGCCTGGTGCCCGGTTCTTCAACTACTTCAACTTCGAAGTAGTAGAGCTTGCTCTTCTGCGGGGTCGGAATGACCTCTTCGTCAGACAAGGCGGTCAGTGAAACTGGGCACCAGTTGACCATCCGCTTGCCGCGGTAAATGAGATCCTTCTTGTAGAGGTCGACGAAGACGCGTTGGACACAACGTGAATATTCCGCATCCATCGTGAAACGCTCACGCGACCAATCGCAGGAAGCGCCAAGCTTCTTGAGCTGGTTGATGATAATGCCTCCGTGCTTCTCCTTCCATTCCCAGACATGCTCGAGAAATTTCTCGCGACCGATGTCATGGCGGGATTTCTTCTCCTCCTTCTTGAGCTTCTTCTCAACCATCACCTGGGTGGCGATGCCGGCGTGGTCGGTGCCGGGAAGCCAAAGAACTTCCTTACCGTCCATGCGGGCCTTGCGCGCGAGAATGTCCTGGATGGTGTTGTTCAGGACGTGCCCCATGTGAAGCATGCCGGTGACGTTCGGCGGGGGAATGACGATGGAATAGGCCGGTCGGCTGTCGCTGACGCGATCGGGATCGGCGGTGAAGCAGCCGCTGGATTGCCAGAAGTCGTACCACTTGTCCTCCACGGCGGAGGGTTCGTATGCCTTGGGTATTTCAGCCATGTCTAAATCCTAATCGTAATCCTAAATCCTACTCTTGATCTCCGTTCGATTACGATTAGGAGCTAAGAGTAGGAGTAGGAAAATCATTTCTTCAACAGCGCGTATTCCAGACTGTCCACCAGTGCCTTAAGGCTGGCCTCGATGATGTTCTCGCTGACGCCGACAGTGGACCATTCTTCGCGACCGTCGGTGGATTCGAGCAGGACACGGGTCTTGGCGGCGGTGCCACTGGAGCTTTCGATGATGCGGACCTTGTAGTCAGTCAACGCAACCTTCTTGAGTTGTTTGAAATGTTTTCGCAGGGCGATGCGCAAGGCACCGTCCAACGCGTTCACCGGGCCATCGCCTTCGGCGATGGTGTGGGTGATCTGGTCGCCGACCTTGACCTTCACGTTGGCCTCGCAGACGCCCTTGGTGCCGTTGCCGCGCATCGAGACGTGGTAGGATTCCACAGTGAAGAAGAGCTCGGGATTGTGCTCAAGAATACCGCGGATCAACAGGATCAGGGAGGCTTCGGCGGCTTCGTATTCGTAGCCTTCGTGCTCCTGTTCCTTGATCTTGGTGAGGATCTGTTTCAGCTCGGGCGTGTCGTTCGTGAGTTTCAGCCCGAGTTCCTGGGCCTTCATCACGATGTTGCTGCGGCCGGCGAGATCGCTGACGAGAACACGGCGACTATTGCCAACCTTGGCGGGGTCGATGTGCTCGAAGCTGTGGGCCACCTTCTGGACGGCATTCACGTGCATGCCACCTTTGTGGGCAAAGGTGGAGGCGCCAACCCAAGCCTGGCGATGGTTGTGACGCTGATTGGCAATCTCGTCTACGAACTGGGAAACCTCGGTGAGCTTCTTCATCGCCGCGGCGGGAAAGATCTTCTTGCCCATCTTGAACTGCAGGTTCGGGATGGTGCTGACTAGGTTGCAGTTGCCGGTGCGCTCACCGAAGCCGTTGATCGTGCCCTGGACCTGACCGGCTCCAACTGCGACCGCCGACAGCGCATTGGCCACGCCGAGTTCGATGTCGTTGTGAGTATGAATGCCCACCTTACAGTTCAGATTATTGATCGCGTCCTGCGTGATCTTCGCCACCTCGGACGGAAGCGTTCCGCCATTGGTGTCGCAAAGCACCACCCAATCTGCGCCGGCCTTCTCGGCAGCCTGCCAAGTGGCCATCGCGTATTCGGAATCATCCTTGTAGCCGTCGAACGCGTGCTCGGCGTCGTAGACCACGATCTTGCCGTTGTCCTTCAGGAATTTGACCGTGTCGGCGATCATGCCAAGGTTTTCCTTGGGCGTGGTGCGAATGACTTCCTTGACGTGCAGGAGCCAGGTCTTTCCGAAGATGGTGACGACGGGGGTCTTGGCATCGATCAACAACTGGACCTGATTGTCCTCTTCCACCGCAAAGTTCTTGCGGCGGGTGGAACCGAACGCGGCAATCTTGGCGTTCTTCCATTTCTTCTTCGCAGCCTGTTTGAAGAATTCGATGTCCTTGGGATTGCTGCCCGGCCAGCCGCCTTCAATGTAGTGAATACCCCACGCGTCGAGTTTCTCGGCAATTCGCAGCTTGTCCGCGACCGAAAAGTTGATGCCTTCGCCCTGCGTTCCATCGCGCAGGGTCGTGTCGTATATTTCGACTTTGGGTTTCATAAATTGTCCCGGCAGGCAGCGCCAAGGGCCGGATTATTTTTGGCGACAAAAAAAGGACGTCGCCGTCCTCGTCGCAGCGGAGGATTGTTCCGCCTCGTCAAAAAGGCCCGCCACCGTCGGCGGAGCGTGGATTTCTAGGGGATTGACGGGGGAATGCAATCTTCAAAATGGCCGGTGTCCCATAGTCATCATAGATCAGAGATCAGTTTTCAGACGGGACCCGCGCGAGCCCTGATGACTGAATACCGATTACTGGTCACTGCTTACCCGCAGCGCAATCCGTTTGTCTTGCCACCCGTTCAGGTCTACTTTATCCGCATCGCATGACTGAGGAACCTTACCGCTGGCTGGAAGCCGTCTCCAATCGCCGTGACTACGTCCGGGAGCAGATCAAGGCTGGCACACCCGTGCTGGCAGCCTGTCTTCCGGATGGAATCGTGATGGTGGGAGTGGGCAGCGGGCAGTCGAAGGTCTTTGAAGTCCACGATCGCGTGGCGTTGGCCGGGCTGGGTCATCCGGCGGACATCGAAAAGATCCGCCAGGCGGCGGTAGATGCCGCGCACGTGGAAGCATTCACGCGCGCGGCGGAAGACATCAGTCTGCGACGCCTCGTGAGTTTCAATCTCGGACCCGCATTGAAGACGCAATTTGAGCAACTGTTCAGCGCGCCCTACCTAGCGGAACTGCTCTTCGCGGAACTGGGCGACAGTCCGGAAAACGACGTGTTGGTGAATCTGCATTTCGACGGCTCATTTCAGTTCCAACATGGTGGCATTGGCGTGGCGGCCAGCGATCCCGATCGCGTGGCGGGCGCGCGGGATTGGTTGGCCAAACAGGACACTGAAACCAAGTCTCGCGAAGAGGCCGTAAAGCTGATGCTCGAAGCATGGTGGCTGCTGACGGCTGGCGAACTCTTCTCGGTGAACATGCCGGACACGGATGCCCGGGTGAACGGCTGGCGCGAAGCGATCACAGACAAGACTGTGGAGATCGGATGGCTCGAACGCAACAGTTCACGGCCGGTGACGTATCGATCCCTTTCCGCAACCGATCTAGGGATCTGACAACAATGACCCGCTTCTACGAGATCAAGAACTGCAAGCAACGGCCGGACGAACCCGCCCGCCGATGGTTTTCCACCTCGCGCCAGGATTTGATCGTGTGGTTTGGTGATGAAAGTGAAGTGGTCGCATTCCGATTCGCATATGAGAGGAACTTCGAAACGTATTCATTGACCTGGGAAGCTGGCAAAGGAATTCGTCACGATCAGGTGGATCTGGGGAGGGACGTTGGAAGGCCCGCCGCTCCTCTGCTGACGCCGACCGGTGTCTCGCCTGCTCCAAACCTGGTTGAGCAGTTCACCCTCCAATCTTCCGACTTGGATCCCGCCATCCGGGATTTCGTCATCGCCAAACTGACGGAACTTACGTCCGAGTCCGCCTGAGAACGGTATTGTCGGTGACTTGCGGCGGAATGGGGCTACTGTTGCCCCGTGAACAGGATCGTAGGGCTGGAAACGGAGTATGGTTGTCTGAGTGACGATCCA
This sequence comes from Verrucomicrobiales bacterium, assembly GCA_038154405.1. Taxonomy (GTDB): domain Bacteria; phylum Verrucomicrobiota; class Verrucomicrobiia; order Limisphaerales; family JAYPXF01. The sequence continues at coordinate 21,827 of JAYPXF010000068.1, forward strand.
GCCGGCCCGCCCGCCGCCGTGGGACGCATCCGCAACTGGGTTTTCGATCGGGGAAAGTTTGGTCTGGCCGACCTGCATCAACGTGACTGGGACGAACCGGCGGGCAACGGAGGTTTCCTCTTCAACGGCGGACGCTGCTACGTCGACATGGGGCATCTCGAATACTGCACGCCTGAGTGCCTCGATCTGGCGGACCTGATCCGCTACGACCGGGCGGGCGATCATCTCTTGGCGGTGGCATTGAAGGCCGACGGTCTGAATCCACAGGTCACCTTCATCCGCAACAACATCGACTACCATTCGGGCGCGACTTTCGGATGTCATGAGAACTACCTCGTCCGCAGAACCGCCCCTTTGACCGAAGAAAACGTCCAGTCGCTGCTCACCTTTCTGACCTTGCGAATGGTGTATTGCGGCGCCGGGCGCGTGCGCGCCTCGAACACTGCCGAATCCCGGATGGAAACGGTCGTCGGCTGGAACGATGCGGACTTCCAGATCAGCCAACGGGCGGACTACATCAACAACGACCTGTTTGAATGGGTGCAATTCAATCGTGCGATCATCAACACCCGCGACGAACCCTTGGCGGATCCACGGAAATATCGGCGACTGCATCTGCTGCACGGCGACACAAGTGTTCTGCCCGCCACCTTGGCGTTGAAGGTCGGAACGACCGCGCTCATACTCGATCTCCTGGAGATCGACAAGCTGCCCAAGCGGGCGTTGGCCGATGCCGTGCTGACATTTCGAACGTTGTCCCGGACAGTGGACCCACCGTGGATGACGCCCTTGGCGGACGGTTCATGCGCTTCCGTGCTGGAGATCTTGGGCGAGTATCAACAGGCCTCTGAACGCGAATTTCGCGGACGGGATGAAGAAACGAATGCCGTTCTCGATCTCTGGAGCCAAGCGTTGGCGAGTCTCGACGGTTCGGTGGACTCATTGATTGGCGTTGTCGACTGGATCACCAAACGGTGGTTGTTCAGTCAATTCGTGGAGGCCGAAGGTCTGGCGTGGAATGATCCCTGGCTACAGGCGCAGGATCTGGAATTCCATTCGGTGACGCCGGAACGCAACACCGCCTTGGGCCTTTCGAAATCGCCCACTCTCTTTGATCCGACCGAGGACACCATCGCCGCAGCCCTGAACGACCCGCCGGCAAACACGCGGGCCGCGGCCCGGTCGCGGGTAATGCGTTCATTGATCGATCAACGCGCCCGCTACTTCGTCGACTGGGAGGTGATCGATGCCGAGGGCGTCAATTCACTGAACCTGCTCGACCCGTTTGACGCGGATCCCCAGGGCATCGACACCTGGCTCCGACGCGCCCGTGCGGCCGACAATTTCTGACCTTCAGCCGGATTTCAAGGCGCTGAAACAGCCCAACCGGAGTTCCCGGAAACTTTTTCACGAAGGGTCGTGTTTTCCCGGAAAATATGGGCATTTTCGCCTTTGACGGGCCAAAACCGTTCCCGTAGCGTGTCCGGCTCTTTCGCTAATGCTGAAATTCATCAAAAAGATTTTTGGATCGAGCAATGAACGTCAGATCAAGAAGATCTGGCCGGTCGTCGCGCAGATCAACGAGCTTGAAGAAAAGCTCCAGAACGAGCCCGATGTTGTCCTGCGCGAGAAGACCGCCGCGTGGAAGGACGAGCTGTCCAAGATTGAGGACAACGAGCAACTCGCCGCCCGCCTGGATGAGATTCTCCCCGAGGCCTTTGCCGTCCTGAAAAACGCCTGTCGCCGGCTCATGAACACGACGGCCAACGTGCGCGGACATGACCTGAAGTGGGAGATGATCCCGTTCGACGTGCAATTGATCGGTGGCATCGGCCTGCACCGCGGCAAGATTGCGGAAATGGCCACCGGTGAGGGCAAGACTCTCGTTGCCACCATGCCGGTGTATCTGAACGCCTTGAGCGGTCGTGGTGTGCATGTGGTGACGGTGAATGATTACCTCGCCCAACGTGACAGCGAATGGATGGGTCACGTCTACAAGTTCCTCGGCCTGACCGTCGGCTGTATCGTGCACGACCAGCCTCCCGCCACGCGTCGCGAACAATACGAGTGCGACATCACCTACGGCACCAACTCGGAATTCGGTTTCGATTACCTGCGCGACAACGGCATGGCCTCCACCAAGGAGGAACAGGTTCAGCGCGGCCACTACTTCGCGATCGTTGACGAGGTGGACTCCATTCTTATCGATGAAGCACGGACTCCGTTGATCATCAGCGGTCCGGCTGTCGTCGCCCGCGACAACGGGGTGTATGTAAAGTACAAGCCGGCGATTGAAGGTTTGGTGAAACGGCAAAGTGAACTCTGCGGCCGTTACGTCCGCGAAGCGGAAGATCTGTTGAAGAAGATTGAAGCCGGAGATGTCGAGGATCCGGACGAGGCAAGACGACAGGCGGGACTGTTGCTGTATCGGACAAAGTCCGGCGCGCCGAAGCTGCCAGGCTTCATGCGTCTTCTGGAAGAACCGGAGAACATCAAGATGATGAACAAGGCCGAGATGGAACTGCATCTCGACCAGACCAAGAAGGACCTTTACGCGCAGAAGGAGGAACTCTTCTTCGCGATGGACGAGAAAAGCCACGAGGCCGATCTCACCGAGAAGGGTCGTAATTTCCTCAGCCCGAAAGATCCGGAAGCGTTCATGCTGCCGGACATCATCACGCAGTTTCACGAGATTGATTCCAACGAAGCGAAGGACGTTCGCGAGCGCATGGAGCTCAAGCAGAAGGCGCAGGAATCTTATGACAACACGGCGGAGAAGATCCACGTCATCTCACAGTTGTTGAAGGCCTACTGTCTCTACGACCGCGACCAGCAATACATCGTTCAGAACAACAAGATCGTCATCGTCGACGAACACACCGGCCGCGCCATGGAAGGTCGCCGTTGGAGCGACGGCCTGCACCAAGCGGTGGAGGCGAAGGAAGGTGTCCGCATCGAGGAAGAGACCCAGACCTACGCTACGATCACGATTCAGAATTACTTCCGTATGTATACGAAGCTGGCAGGCATGACCGGCACAGCGGAAACGGAAGCAAACGAGTTCCTGGACATCTACAAGCTCGGCGTCTTGGTGATCCCCACCAATCGTCCATGTCTGCGTATCGATGCCAATGACACGGTCTACAAGACCAAGCGGGAGAAGTTTGAAGCCGTGCTGAAGGAGATCCAGCAGGTGCATGCGCAGGGTCGCCCGATCTTGGTCGGCACTGCTTCGGTGGATACCAGTGAAATCGTTTCCCGCCTGCTCAAGCGTAACGGCCTCGTTCACTCAGTCCTCAACGCGAAGTATCACGAACAAGAAGCGGAAATTGTCACCCGCGCCGGTCAGAAGGGCGCCATCACCATTGCCACCAACATGGCCGGTCGTGGCACTGACATCAAACTGGGCGAAGGCGTTGCCGAGATCGGCGGTCTGCACGTGCTCGCAACGGAACGGCATGAGTCCCGCCGTGTCGATAACCAACTGCGTGGTCGTGCCGGCCGCCAGGGCGACCCCGGTTCCACCCGCTTCTTCCTCTCTTTAGGAGACAACCTGCTGCGGATCTTCGGCGGTGACCGTGTTGCCGGCTTGATGAATGCCTTCCGCGTGGAGGAGGACATGCCGATTGAGTCCGGAATGCTCACCCGCTCGCTGGAGGGGGCCCAGAAGAAGGTGGAGACCTACTACTACGACATCCGCAAGCAGGTGTTCGAGTACGACGAGGTGATGAACAACCAGCGGCGTGCGGTGTATTCCGAACGCCGGCGGGTGCTGGATGGCCGCGCCCTCAAGAAGCAGGTGATCGGCTACGGCGAACGCACCATGGGAGAAATCGTGGAGGCTTATGTGAATCCCGACCTTCCCCCGGAGGAATGGGATCTCGATCAGCTTGTGGGCAAGGTGAAAGAGTTCATCTATCTGCTGGAGGATCTCACTCCTGATCAGGTGCAGGGCCTCGGTATGGAGGAACTCAAGGCCTTTCTGCAGGAGCAACTGCGTAACGCCTATGACCTTAAGGAGGGCCAGATTGAACAGCAGCGCCCAGGG
>JAYPXF010000069.1:0-1925 GCA_038154405.1 Verrucomicrobiales bacterium
ACTCATCTCCCATCTCGGCGATGCCGATGCCCGTCGCCGATCCGGCGCCGCGGGAGTCCTCAGCGAAGCCGACATCACCGCCGGAGAACGCATCACCATCGCCAAGAAACACCTGCACAAGGCGGACGGAATGACGATGCCCTCCCTGCTCAGGATCTTCACTGGACAGACCAACAAGAATGTCGGGCACGGTTTCGTGGAGGCCCTGATGAAAGGTCGGAAAATCTGGCCCCTGATCAATCCACGCCTGGTCGAACAAGCACTGGAAACCTTCCCCGATGAGGTCAAATCCCAAGGCATCATCCTGCTCGGGCGGATCGAAAAGACCCATGCCGACAGCGTCGCCCAATTGGCCGCGCTCGCACCTTTGCTCAAGACCGGAGACGTCAGCAACGGCCGCCGCGTGTTTTTCGGCGCCAAGTCGCAATGCGCGACATGTCACGCCGTCGGCAACGAAGGCGGAACCCTCGGACCTGACCTGACCGCCATCGGCCGTGTCAGGTCAGGCCTGGATATTCTGGAGGCAATCGTATTCCCCAGCGCCAGCTTCGTGCCCGGTTACGAACCCATGAAGGTGGTCACCACCAAGGACATTCACTCCGGCATCATCGTCGATGAGTCCCGCGACCAGGTGACGCTCAAGATCAATGCGCAGACCGAGATGAAGTTCAAACGCCGCGATATCCATTCCATCCGCGCCGGCGACGTCTCCACCATGCCCGACGGGCTCGACAAAGCTCTCACCAAATCCGAACTCGCCGATCTCCTTGCCTACATGCAATCCCTCAACGGCGAGAAGTGGCTCCAACCCGACCGCCTCGGCAACTCCCGCAAGCCCCTCCTCTCCCCCGCAGAGCGTGCGGCGCAATAGTCAGGGTCGTCCCTTTGGGACTCTGATTTGAGCTCGCGGTATCGCGAGCCCACTTCAAAGCCCGAAACGGGCGACACCCATCGATTGCATCCCCGTCACTTCAATTCGGCATCTCCACATGATTCCGAATCGTGTCCAGCGCATTGGTCATGGCGTAGAGAATCATCTCCTTGGATTTCGGCCCGAGCTCCCATTGATCCAAGCCTTCGTCCGGCAGTCCTCGTTCCCGACTGATCGCCGCTTCAATCTGTGGCATCACGCCACGCGCATGAACACCAAATGCCCAGAGGCTGTGGATGGAATGAAAACGGACGGACGAATAATCATCCGCCACACCCTGCGCCAGAGCCGGCACGCTCTGCTCGGGCAACTCCAATATTCTCCCGATGGCCAGCGCGGCGGCGGCACGAACTTCACGTTCGGGGTCCTTCATGCAGGCAATCAGATTGGTGACAAAGAAGGCCTCGCGCAGGTTGATCCCATTGCCCACGGTCAAAGCGCAATGGGCACGGATGAACGGATTCGCATTCGTCAATCCCGCGTTCAATGCCGGCATGCCCGACTGCCCCATAACCAGCATCGCCTTCATCGCCCGATACGCCGGATTGCCTGCCGAGTATCTCAGAGGAGCGTCACGAAAAAGTTCTACAACATACGCTCCAGCCGGTTCTCCGACACGTTCCATGCCTGCCAACGCCATGTTTTGAAAGTCGAATTCAGTGTGGATCTTCCAATTCACCACCGACTGATCCTTCAACAGATTCCTCAGACTTGCCCGCCACTTGGAATCCCGAAAGCACAGCATGTTCGTAATGGTAGGCATGGCGTTGGTGCCCAAGGCCTTCAGAGCGAGTTCGACCGCCTGCAGATCTCTCTGATCGGCGTGCAGGGTCTTCAAGCAATGTTCGGCAGCCCGCCCGTGAGTTCCGATCCCGACCGACAGCGATTGCCACAGCACGAGAGCGCTGAGAAACATCACGCAGATCAAGGCCCCCGTCGCCCCCAGCCAGATCTTGGTTCGTGATTCCATGTGTCGTGTCCGGGACACGCCCGA
>JAYPXF010000069.1:2046-20061 GCA_038154405.1 Verrucomicrobiales bacterium
CCATCCTCACCGAAGTAGACGGGCATCTTGGTCTGCGGCTCGATTTTGAGCGGATTCAACAGCCAACGAATGTAGTAGTCCTTCTGCAGACGCCGCGCCGGCATGGCGAGATTGACACCTTCCGCCTCAAAGACCTGGGTGGGTTGAAGATCACCCACACCGTGGCAGGAGATGCAGGAGAATCCACCGTTCACCCCGACAAGTTGCCGGCCGATCTTGGCGAGCTCCGGATCCACCGGTCCTTCCTTGGGCGTCTCGCTCGGATAGCCGTGGCTGTGCGCCAGACCAAGCGCGATGTCCTCGGAATAGGCCTTGAACGCAGGCATGACCTGATCGAGCCACGGACGAGGACTGTATTCCGTTTCACCGGCGATGATCTTGGTCATGTATTCCGGCTTCAGCTTGCCACCCAGGCGTTCCAAGGGCGGAAACCCTTCGAGTTGTCCGTGGCAGGAAGTGCACCGAAGATTCCCGGCCTGCCGTTCAGCGAACTCCAGCGGTACGTGTCGTTCCAAGGACTTTCGATCCGATGTCGCAAACGCCTTCAACGCCGCCTGTTCTTCTTTGGTGAACGCATATGCGGGAGCCGGGTCGGTTCCCTCTTCTGAGAGACATCCGCCAACCAACGTCGCGATGGCCGAGAACGGCTTCGCCTCGAATTTGTTGGGCAGATCAAGCTGATGGCAGTTCAGACAACCGGTGTTCTGAACCAATTCCCTGCCTTTCATTGCCAGTGACGCGGCCGGTGCGGATGTTTCATTCTTGGCAGCGCCGCGACGCAGAAACGCGGCAATGGACACCGCCTCTTCGTCGCTCAATCCAAAATTCGGCATGCGACGCCATTGGTAGTGCTTGGCCGGAGCCATCAGGAACGAGGCGAGATGGCCGGCCGGGAATTTCTCGTTCACGTGATCCAGTGAAATCCGTTTGAGATCCTCTTCGCCGCTACCAGGCAGGGTGTGGCATCCAGTGCAGTGATACATCTGCGCCCAACTCTTGCCGTCGCCATCGTCTTTGCCGGCAACTCCCGCATCACCGTCCTTCAGCGTGGCCAGATAGGCCGCGATCGCTTCGGCATCCTTCGCGGCCGTCTTGCCGTGCAACATCGCCGGCATCTGCGCTGTGGCCCGTTCCGCCTGAGGATTCAGAATCCACTTGGCCATCCAAGCCGCATTGCGACGAGATCCGATGCCGCCGAAGCTGGGAGCATCCATCTCCAGATCAGGAATCGAACCTTCGACCGTGTGGCATTTCGCGCAGCGGCCTTCCAGGAACAGTTCACGACCGTGCAACAGTTCACGAGATTGCCTGATGCCCGCATCGTCCGCATCACGAGTCAATTGACTGCGATGAATCGGCTCCCACAAGAAACCGTATTCCGACCAAAGCAAACGCACGAACGCAGCTCCCTGTTTCGGGCCTTTCAATGAAACACGGAGCTGGTTCTGACCCTTGTTCAATCGAATTTCCCCACTCGGTCCCAAGGACGATTTGCCGTCCACGTTGCCCTGCAGCACCTCCTTGCCATTGATCTCGACCTTCAGAGTTCCACGCGCCTCAGCCTTGAACCTGAAATCACCGCGCAGGTCGGCATTCACATATCCCGTCCACACTGCATCCAACGGACCTGCGGCAAGCAACGGCGAGGGAGTTGTTCCCTCCGGAATATACAACTGCACATTGGGAAGGACGGAGGCGACTTTCTTACCGGCACTGGAGAATTCAACCCGAAGCCCCGACGGAGTTTCCGCACCCCTGACGAACTGGCACGAGGCCAGCGCCATCCCAATACAAATCAATCTGGCAAAACGGACAGACATGAGCGCGATCGATTTACCGACAACCACGACCGAACGCCAATCAATTTGATCGCAATTCGCGCCATTTCCCCAAGATCCGGGATCATCGATTGCCTGGGTAAGATCTCGACGGAACAATCGGATGATGGTTCTTTCGGTTTCTGATGAATCGGATTGTTCGCTTTGCACTCATCTTTTTCACCCTCGCGCAACCGATCTCAGGTGCGGACAACACGTGGCTCGATCCGCGGCTGGAGCCGCTTCCCACCGACAAGCTGGGTCCGTTCACCCACTCTGCCGACGGCAAGGTGATCGCAATCGACAGCCGGGCCACATTCGTCAGCGCGGATGGCGGACAGACCTGGTCGAATCCCCGCCCCGTGAAGGGGGCATCAGAAAAAGGAATCACCGTCAGCAATGAGCGCGCTCTGATGCGCACGAAAGACGGCAGCCTTATCGCGGCGTTCATGAATCTCAACGAACGCAAGTGGACTTGGAACAACAAACTCTTCGATGCCCCCGGCGCCAAGCTGCCGACCTGGGCCATGCGCAGCAGGGACGACGGAGTGACATGGAATCACGTGCAAAAGCTACACGAAAACTGGAGCGGCGCCGTGCGCGACATGATCCAGACCAAGAGCGGACGAATCATCTTCACGGCCATGAAGATGCTGAACAATCCCGGACGCCATTCCGTTCTCACCTACTGGTCGGACGATGATGGCAAGACCTGGACCGCCAGCAACCTCATCGATCTCGGTGGCAAGGGACATCACGGCGGAGTCACCGAACCAACGATCGTGGAACTCGAAGATGGTCGCCTGTGGCTCCTAATCCGCACCAACTGGGGTGAATTCTGGTCGGCCTATTCATACGACGGCGGGAAGTTTTGGCGGGTGTTGAAACCCTCCGGCATCCCATCCAGCAGTGCCCCTGCAATGCTGCAACGACTGCACAGCGGCCGGCTCGTATTGCTCTGGAATCGACCTTATCCCGAGGGCAAGAAGACATGGCCACTCAGTGGTGGCGACGGACTGTGGTCGGAAACGCCTGTCAGCAATCATCGCGAAGAGCTTTCGATCGCCTGGTCGACTGACGAAGGCAGGACTTGGTCAAAACCGGAGGTGATCGTTCACAACCGAAACTCGTCAGGACGTGGCAGCGCCCGTTGGGCTGCCTACCCCTACCTCTTCGAACATCAACCCGGTGAACTCTGGCTGACGACCATGCAGGGCGGCGTTCGCGCAAAGTTCCACGAACGCGATTTCGTGGGACGCAAGATCGTGGCCTTCGGTGATTCGACCACCGCCAGGCGAGGACCGCTGAAAATCTATGCCGATCTGATTGCCCAATCCAATCCCAAGGACTGGATCATCAATGCTGGAATCGGTGGTCACAACACCGAACACGCCCGCAAACGCTTCGAACGTGATGTGCTCGAAGAGAACCCGGACACCGTAATCATTCAGTTCGGCATCAACGACTCCGCCGTCGACGTGTGGAAGAAACCCTCGGCTGCCGAACCCCGAGTGCCGTTGAAGACCTACGAGACCAATCTGCGACAATTCGTGACGGCTCTGAAGTCAAAGAACACGGAGGTGATTCTCATGACTCCGAACCCGCTTCGCTGGACCGACAAACTGAAGAAGATGTACGGCAAGAATCCCTACAATCCCGCAGATACCGATGGCTTCAACGTGCGACTGCGGGATTATGCCATGGTGGTCCGCCGGCTTGCCAAGGAGGAATCCGTCCGATTGATCGATGTCTACCAGGCATTCGAAGAAGCCGGCGACGTGGATGCCCTGCTCCTGGATGGCATGCATCCCAACGATCGGGGCCATCGCCTGATCGCGGATAGGCTACTTCGCATCTTGGAGTGAAAGCTGGCGCCTCAAGGTTTTCGCGACCTGTTTGCCCAGCAACTCACGCGCAACCGGCTCCATATGAACGCCATCGCCGCTGATCAAGGAATTGCGATCATGCGCTCCGCCGGGGCGGTTGATCGCCGCATTCAGATCATTGATCTCGACCTTCAACTCACGCATCACGCGCCGTGCAATCTCGTTGTATTGCTCGATCGCCGCATTGGTCAGTTCGTAGCTGCGCCCCTTTCTTCTATCCGCCGCGCGGCCGTCCAGAATCGGCGTGGTCGTGGCAAAAATGATTCGAGCTTCGGTTTGCTCACGGATCCGTTTCACGATCGCTCGCAGATTCGCTTCATACTTCTCCGGTGACACCTGAAACTTCCCGCTTTCCTTGAAGCGCTTGGTGTCGTGAATCCCGCAGTTGAAATGAACGATGTCAGGTTGTTCACGAATCACCCAGGCATCGAGATTCTGGAGAACCCGCGAACTGTCTCCGCCGTTTGCTTTTGGACTGGCAATGACGGCCTTGGCCTGCAGCGACTTGATCACAGCCGGCGCGTAACTGAGACGAATGGAATCTCCGATCAAGGCCACCTTCGGCTTGGCGGGAATGAACTGGTGAATGCGGTCCAGCACTCGCTGGTGCAGCTTCCCCCGCCCCGCCGTATTGCTCTGCAAAAGCAGGACCCCGCACAGCTGCCGCTTGAAGTCGAACCAGGCATACGGACCGGAATAACCGGCATGACCGTTCAGCGTGGAACGGCCGTTGATCTCGCTTTTCCCGATTTGAAACGCCAAACCATAACGCCCTTTGGTTCCGGGTTGTGGTTCGTAGAGCTTGGCGAGTGTCGAGGCTTTCACGAGCTGACGCCCCTGGTGCTTGCCACGATTGAGATGGAGCTGAAGCAGCACACCAATTTCATCCAGCGTGGTATAGACTGCCCCACCAGCTGCGGACAGGCGCGTGTTCTGTCGTTCCGCGACCTCCAGCCCAAAACTGTCCGGATCGAACACATGAGGCTTCTTGGAACTGTAGAGCGGTGCCAGGCGTTTCAGCTCAGCCTTGGTGGGCTTCATCGTAGCGTCCTTGAGACCGAGGGGCTTGAACACCTTGTTCTCCATGAGTTCGATGAACGTCTTGCCCGTTTTCCTTTCGACCACACACGCGCTGAGATCAATCGGGCGCCCGTATAGCAACTGTGTGCCTGGTTGCACGGCCAGTCCCAGCTTGATGCAACCATCAATGAACTCCTGACCGTTCTTGGGAAAGTAATAACCGGCCAGAGCCTTGTCGGAATCGAGCAGCTCGTTCGTCTGCATCCATTGGTTTCCGGGAACACCGGATGTGTGGCTCAAGGCCTGACGCAGAAGCGGCGGACTCTTGGGTATTGATCCTGCTCGCAACCGGATCTTCGCAAACTCGGGGAATGTCTTGAAAATCGGCTCATCGAAACTGATCACCCCTTCGTCGACCAACATCGCCATCAATGTGCCGGTGAACATCTTCCCGGTCGATGCCAACCAGCAGAACTGGTCCTCGGTGAACGGTTTCTTGGTGTCGATATCCACTACTCCGTGCGCCTCGCGCATCACCACTTTCCCCTCATGGATCAGCAGGATGGAAACTCCCGGATAATACCCCTCGGAGATCAGGGCTTTCAGCTCCTTGCGAATCGCGGCTTTCGCCTCATTTGACAGCTGCGCCGAATGGGTCGCGACAGCCGTCAACAGAATTGAAGTCAGTAAGAACAGACGTTTCATTTCCGCGAGCTTGAACACCGAGTGAAGGAGGTCAAACACCGATTGTCTCAGCATCCCATTGGCGCCTCGCTCACGAGCAAACCTGTGGCCGGTCTCCTGACCGGTCACAGATTGTTTGGATTAAACCTTCTGCGGGATGCGGCTTCGGAATCGCTTACGGAAGACCGATCCTCGCCATCCAATCGCGCAACTCGCCCTCCAACCGATGACGGGCGGCGGCGGACTTGTTCGCCCCATACAGATTGGTTCGCTCGCCAGGATCTTTGCGCAGATCGAAGAGTTCATGCCGTTTCCCACCGTCGAGGGCATTCCCCTTTCCGTCCTGATGGAGGATCAGTTTCCAATCGTGATCGCGGAGCATGCGCATATGAGGAACCTCGCCGTTGTTGCCGAGATGTATCATCTCGTAGGTGTCAAACCAGGCGTCGCGCCATTTCACCGGTTCGTTCCTCAGGAGCGGCAGCATGCTTCGTCCATCGACCCAAGGCCGTCGTCCGGGCGGAATCCCGACGACGTCAGCGATGGTCGGCAAAACGTCCATGGTTGAAACCAGCGCCTTGCTCGCGCTTCCCGCCGCAACCGAACCCGGCCAGCGGACAATGAAAGGAACCAGCACAGAGTCATCAAACATGTTGGGACGCCGGAGTTTCGCACGTTCGTCGCGATGAATGAAACGGGCGTTCCCTTTGCCCAGAAGATCGTGCTGGCCGACCATGTAGCCGTTGTCGCCGATGAAAAATACGAGGGTGTTGTCGGCGAGCTTCAATTCATCGAGACGGTCGAGCACGCGGCCTATGTTCCGATCCGCACAGGTAATATTTGCGTAGTAGAGGCGGGTGAGTCTCAAGAGCTCTTCGCGATCAATGGCGTCCGTATTCGGGAGCGTGAGATCCTTGCCGGCATAGTGGGCTTTATCGGCATCAGTGATGGCACCCCACGGGAGGTGGGGAAGATAAATGCTGAGAAAAAGGAAGAATGGCTCTTTCCGGTTGCGCTCGATGAAATCAATCGCACGCTCGGCCAACACATCGGTGTGATTGGTTGCGGAGCGAAAGAGCGGCACTTCCCTGCCATTCACCCAGTATGGAATTCTCCCCACCCCGGCTGGATCTGCACCCGGTGCGATGTATCGATATCCCTCGGCATGATCGAAGCCGAACTTGGTCGGGTAGTACTTGGGTCCGTAACCCAGATGCCATTTGCCGACGAGACCGGTGCCGTAGCCTCGTTGCTTGAGCATCGACGCAATCGTGGTGGTCCCGGCCGGCAACCCCACGTCTTCCTTCACCGGATTGCCGTAGGCGATGTAGTCCGGGATACCCAGTCGATGCGTATAAAGCCCGGTCAGCACCATCGCCCGCGACGGGGAACAGACGGCTTTGGTGAATCCCTGCGTGAACCGCATACCCTCTTGGGCCAGGCGATCCATGTTCGGGGTGTTGACGTCCTTGTTGCCATACGCCCCGACCGCCCATTGCGCGTGGTCGTCGGTGTATATAAGCAGGATATTTGGCGGCGTCTTGCCCTCGACAATGGCGAGCAAGGCGAAAAGAAGAAAAAGGATTCGCATGACAATTTAGGCAACGACGTCTTGGACCACACGTCCACCGACGTCGGTCAGGCTTTCTTGGCGACCTTGATGGAAATAGGTGAGTATCTCGTGGTCCAGTCCCATGAGATGAAGTACCGTGGCATGAAGATCATGCAGGTGCACCTTGTCCTGCACGGCTTCGAAACCGAATTCATCGGTCTCACCATAGGTCATACCCCCCTTCACCCCGCCACCGGCGAGCCACATGGAGAAACCGTAGGGATTGTGGTTGCGGCCGGGCGCGTTCTTGCCTTCGCTGAAGGGCATGCGGCCGAATTCACCACCCCAGATGACCAGGGTTTCATCCAGCAAGCCACGTTGTTCCAGATCGGTCAGCAAGGCACCGATGGGTTGATCCACCTCACCGGCATGTTGGCCGTGATTGGACTCAATGCCTTTGTGGGCGTCCCAGGTCTCCTCGAGATGACCGCCACCCGAGTAGAGCTGAATGAAACGGACACCACGTTCGACGAGCCGGCGTGCAATCAGACAATTCCGGCCATATTCATCGGTGGGATGTTTACCGACGCCGTAGAGATCGAGTGTCTGTTGCGACTCCTGGGACAGGTCGACCGCTTCCGGTGTGGCGGACTGCATCCGGTAAGCCAGTTCGTAGCTGTTGATTCGCGAGGCCAGATCCGCTCCACCGGCGCGGGCATCCAGATGCTTTTGATTGAGTTTCGCCAACAAATCGAGCTGCTCTCGTTGCGCTTTCCGTGAGAGATGCTTGGGACCTTTCAGGTCGAGAATCGGATCTCCCACCGGACGGAAGAGCGTGCCGGCATAGGTCGCGGGCATGAAGCCGCTGGACCAGTTGGGTTGTCCGCTGATCGGGCCGCCACGTTTGTCGAGAATAGTCACGTAGCCCGGTAGGTTTTCGTTTTCCGTACCCAAGCCGTAGACGGCCCAGCTGCCCAGCGACGGACGACCGATCAAGGTTTTCCCGGTGTTCATCGCCACCAATGCTGAGCCATGCGCGTGGCTGTCCGTGTGACATGAGTTCAGGACGCACAGTTTGTCGGCGTGCTCCCGCACCATGGGAAAATAGTCTGAAACCATCAAACCGCTCTGCCCGCCGGGCCGGAACTTCCGCCAGGCGGGGGTGAGGTAGCCGACCTTGCGATTGCCGGAATTGATGTATTTCTTGCCAGCGGGCAACTGCTTGCCAGCGTATTTCTCCAGCTCGGGTTTGTAGTCGAAGAGATCCACCTGCGATGGTGCCCCGTTCATCATCAGGAAAATACAGGCCTTGGCCCGGGTCTTGAGCTGGGGCGATTGGGGATTGAGCGGATTGGCTCCAGCCGCGCACGCGCGACCAAAAGAACCATCTCCGGCCAGCAGACTCGCCAACGCGACGCCGGTGAAACCACCACCCATCTCCCAGACAAATTCACGTCGACTGGATTGACCGCAGGGAAAGAGTTGGGATGTGCTGCTCTTCATCATCATTCAAACTCCATCGCTAGCGCAAGCGGCGCAAACCTCGGTGGGGCGAGAGTCCCCGCGAGCCCACGCCAGAGTCCCGCAGGGGCGAAAGAAAGCGACAGTTGGAAGGCTCTATCCATTCTGTCACCCCCGCGGGGTGGAAGTATGGGCTCGCGGGGACTCTCGCCCCACCGAGGTTTGGACCGCTCGCGCTGGAACAGGTCTCTGATTTCAAGATTGATCATCGTTTCCTTATCCATGTCTCAGTCCACAAAGATGAATTCATTGGAGTTCAACAGCACATGGCACAGGGATGCCAGCGCGAGCATTTCCGGCGTCCGTTGTTCTTCCTCCCCGGGTTTCTGCAACTCGATGTCGTAGCGGGCGGCAAGCTCGCGTTCCACAGTCCGCCGCTCCCTCGCATCCAATGCACCTCGATAAGCGCGGATCTCCGCAATGCCGCCCTGCCAGAATTCGCCGTTGATGTTGCCCTGTTGGCCGATCACCCAAGGGGTGTCGAGCTTCCGGGTGTAGAGCGGTTGGGAACGTGACTTGAGAACGCGACCGTTGTGATACACGGAGGAAAGCTCCGGACCATTGACGGCGGAGAGGATGAACGGTTTGTCACGATCCGGAATGGTTCCGGCGTCGTTGAAGACATCGCAGAAACGCACGGTGCTTTCCTTGGTCAGGCCGAAAAAGATGGAGGTGCGAACGTTCCTTTGGCGATTCCAGTTGGAAATAATCTCGCGATGCCCGGGCGGTCCGTGGTCGTTCGCGACACAGATGAGGGTCAGGTGTTGTTGATCGAGCACCTGACCGGTGAGATGCATGAAGCTGCGCCCGCTGAACTCGATCGTGGCTTGTCCTCCGAAACCGTCTCGATTCAGTTTCGGTTGCTGATTGACCAGTGATTGGATTGCATGATGACCGTGCCCCGAAAGGTCCTCGATCGTTTCCACCCGATTGCCCGAACCGGTCTTGGCCGCGTCGGCCCGCAGGTGCAGGACCAGGCGATCCTGCAACCGTTCGGCAATGGTGACGAGCCCTTCGAATTGGTCTCGCTGAACGTTCAGGTGGCGGTGAGCGAGGAGCCGCTCGTCCTGGGTCGGAAGACGTTTGAGGATCCGTGTCCACGCCCGTTCGATCCGGTTCTCGGTCGTCCCGCCCGCCTTGATGATCGAGCGAGCAAGATGTTCGCTGCGGTCATGGACGAAATCGTTGTTCATCAAGGCAAGTGCCTGCGTCGGGACGGTGGTGACATCACGCTGACCGCAGGAGAGGGTCGCGTCACAGAGATCGAAGGTGGTCATCATGGGGGGAAGCAGGCCACGCTTCATATAGGTGTACAGGCTGCGTCGCTTCTGCTTTTCCGGTGCGGAAGCAGTCCAAGCCCGCGTCTTGCGGGACAGGCCCTCGAGTGCTTCGGAGCTGATGGTGGGCTTGAAGCTCGGACCGCCGATCTTGAGATCCAGTTCGCCAGAAGCGGCCAGCATCGAATCGCGTATGCCCTCGGCATCCAATCGGCGGCGCGCAAACTTCCACCAGAGGCGGTTGCCGGAATCGCGAACATTGTAGTCCGCTTCGTACGGGTGGGTGGAGGACTGTTGCCAGGTCTGCGAAGTGAGAATCAACCGGTGGATGTGCTTGAGGCTTCGACCATTGGCGAGGAACTCGGAGGCCAACCAATCGAGTAGCTGCGGATGCGTTGGCGGATCTGCGAGGAAGCCGAAGTTATTGGGCGTTCGCACGATGCCCTGGCCGAAGTGATGCTGCCACAGGCGATTGACGATGACCCGAGCGGTCAGCGGATTCCTGGCATCAGCAATCCATCGTGCGAGTTGCAACCGACGCCGGGTGGTCTTCGCGCCGCTGGGTTGGATGAATTCCCGTTGCAGACTCGGAATGGTGGAGAGCGAAGCCGGAACCACCTCCTGACGGGGATGCAGGCGTTCACCGTTCTTCAGCAGGTGAAGCGGCTTCGGTTTGACCGTGATATCCGTCCAGCCCAACACTCTGGAATAGCCCAGTTCGTTGGTCGAGGGACCACCAAGCAGCTTTGAACTGCGGGGATGAATCGGACCACTCCAAAACGCAGAGGCCATGCGGTAGTAGTCCTCCTGCAGGATCGGATCGAACTTGTGGTTGTGACAACGGGCGCACTTGACCGTCAGTCCCAGAAATGCCGATGAGGTCGTGTGCACCATGTCCTCGAGCCGGTCGTATACGTAGTCCGCAGCGGTGTTGGGTTCGTCATTCCACGATCCCAGCCGGAGAAATCCGGTCGCCACCACACTTTGTTCATCGGGCTGCTCAATCTCGTCTCCAGCGATCTGCTCAACGATGAATTGGTCAAAGGGCATGTCGTCGTTCAAGGCCTTGACGACCCAGTCCCGGTAACGCCAGGCAAACGGCTTCTCCTGATCGCGCTCATATCCGCTCGTCTCGGCATAACGTGCAACGTCCAGCCAATACCGTGCCCAACGCTCCCCGTAATGCGGCGATTTCAGGAGCACATCAACGGCGCGGGGCCACGCCTCCGATGAATCGTCGGCAACGAAGGAATCCAGCTGCGCCCGCGTGGGAGGCAAGCCGACTACATCATAATGAAGCCTGAGCAAGAGCGCGCGCTTGTCTCCTCGCGGTGCGGGCTCCATGTCCGCCTCTTTCAATCGTGAACGCACGAAGGCATCAATCGCATTGGCCGGCTGACTTCCCTTGAGAAGGGGAACCCCCGGTCGATTGATGGGCTGCAGAGACCACCAATCCCGACCAGCCCGAAAGCGACTGGTTCGTTCAAACCAATCCAAGGTGCGAGCCTTCGGCCAGTCGGCCCTGGTTGTAATCCAACGCCGCAAGACGTTGATTTCCGCATCAGGAAGCCGCTGGGATCGCCCTTGTTTTTCCGGCGGCATTTCGCCTGCGACAACGCGCTCCAGAAGATGTTCACGAAGGGGCTTGCCCGACTTGCCACCCTCATTGAATCCGCTGGCGGTGGTGAGCCGGAGATCACCGGACGGCTCTTTGCCCTGATGACATTCAAGACATCGTGTGACCAGAATCGGCGCAACTTCCCGTTCAAAATCGGGAGCCGCGGCTTGAACGCCGAACCCGGTCATCAGCAAGGCTAGCACGGCTCGCAATTGGGGCATGCGTAAGATTCGACCCTCACCCGTGCCACCGGTCAAGCCGGCTTTGACTCAATCCCCAAGCTCGACCATCGTCGGCGTGTCAGTGAACCCATCGCCTATCTGAAGGGAGAATTCGTGCCCGCTTCACAATGCGTGCTCCCCGTCTGGGATTTGGGCATCGTCCTGGGGGCCGCCGTCACCGACTTCTTCCGCACCTTCCACCAGAAACCCTACCGGTTGGAAGATCACGTGCAGCGGTTCTATCGCTCCTGCAAATATGCCCGCATCGAACCTGCAGTCAGCATGGAGGAAAGCGTCGCCATTTCGGAAAAGCTCATTCGTGAAAATGGACAGCTCACTCCGGATGACGAACTTGGGCTGGTCTATTACATCACCGCCGGGGAGAACCCGCTCTATGCGGGCGCGGCGGGCATGCCGGACACGCTGACACCGAGCTTTGTGCAGCACACTTTTCCGCTCCGCTTCAATCTCTGGAGAGATCTGTTTCTCCAAGGTGCACATTGCATCACGCCAGCCTCCCGTCACTGGCCTCCCGAGTGTCTGTCATCGAAGATAAAGAACCGCAACCGCCTCCACATGTGGATCGGCGAACAGGAAATCAAGCTGGCCGACTCGAAGGCCATGGCGCTCTACCTGGACATTCACGGCAACATCACCGAGACGGGAGGCTCCAATTTCGTCATCTATCGCGACCGGCAGGTGATCTCCCCACGCCGGAACAACATCCTCTGGGGAATCAGCCTGAACGTGCTGCAGGAGATCCTCGCCGACATGAACATCCCGTTCATCGAACGGGACATTCAGACGTACGATGCGATCAACGCTGAGGAAGCCTGGCTCCCCTCCACGCCCTGGTGTCTGGCACCAGTCACCCGAATCAATGGCCAACCGATTGGCGACGGCAAACCGGGAGCTCTCTGGCGCCAGATTCTTGATCGGTGGAGCAAGCTCGTTGACAAGGACATCTACCACGAGATTGTCGGCAAAGCTTGATCGCTCAAACGCTCCCCCGATTACAGCGTAACGCTTTCAGCGTAGCCGAACTTGCGAAAAACTCCGACCGCGCAAGAAAGTTGAATCGGAAGATTTCGCATCTTCCGCTAAGAGGCAATAGAGTGACCTCAGAGGATCTCGAAGATCGCTTCCACCTCGACGGCCACACCGGTCGGGAGAGCGGCGAAGCCGACGGCACTGCGGGCATGGTAACCGTCGCCGTCTTTGCCGTAGAGTTCGTGAAGCAGATCGGAGGCGCCGTTGATGACGAGGTGCTGATCCGTGAAGTCCGGAGCGGAATAGACGCAGCCGAGCAGCTTGATGACTTTCAATCCGTCGAGCGTGCCATGGGTGTCCTGGACGGAACGGAGAATCTTCACCGCACATTCGCGGGCGGCCTTGTAGCCGTCCTCGACGGTCAGGTCCTTGCCCAGGACGCCCTTGATGTCGCTGACATGTCCAGAGGTGATGAGCAGGTTGCCCGTCTTGGCGCAAAGATTGAGGTATCCTTTGTCCTGCGGGCTGAGATCGATTCCAAGTTCGGTCGCTTTTTGTTGTGCTGACATGGCGCGAGATCATGCGCGGCAAAATCAATTTCTGAAGAACTATTTTTCCGGCCGCAGTTTCAACCAGAAAACCTGGGTGATGAGTTGATTGAGAGAGGCTAAGGAAATGTGGGCATTGGTGGCGTGACGCGGCGTGCTGTTGGCCGGAAACGTCGCCAGGGTGGCATCCCCAACGAGGAAGACGTTGAAGTCGTTGGCAAGGTTTTCGTAACCCGCGGTGGTGGCGCAGAAGCACATGTCGGTGGCGTAACCGGTCAGCAGGACGTGGCGAATACCATTGTCCTGCAGGAATTTCTTCAGCGCCGGGTAGCTCTGCTGGTCGTAGAGCACGACATCGTCAGGGAACACGTCGATGTCGCTGCACACCGGAATCGGCAGATCCCAATATCCGGCATTGTTGTAGCACGGCCCCGCGTCGAGTCCGCGAAACTGACGAAAGTAGTCGCGCACCGGATGGGTCGTCGAAATCGTCAAGGTGGCGGGTAGCGGTTGTCCGGTGTAGTCAAAGTCGTTCAGAACCTTGGTCAACTCCGCCTGCGCCCAGCGACGTTGCGCAGCAGTGGGACGACCGTAAATCGAACGATGGAGATTCGTGCGGATCTGATCGGCACCTCCGCGCAGGCTGAATAGGACGAGGCCCAAGTGGTCACGCTGGGATTTGATGAAAGGGTTGATCACCTTGCGGGTGTGGCGACCCGCGAGCTTGTTTTTCTCGACGGTACAGAAATCAGCGACACCGGCCGGCTCCGGTGTGCGCCAACCCTGACCGTCGTCAATACCCCAAGGATGCACCATGATCACGGCGATCGCCCGGGCTTCCAGGCGATTCGGCATTTCGATGATGCCGCGGGCATTGTAGGAGAAACGCCAAGCACGGACCTCGAGGTCCGCTTTCCGGGTCATCCACCAGGACCGGTGCCGAGAACCGTCGGGTTTCGACCACCGGCTGCACGAATTCGGGATGGTCATTCAGCAATGGTGGCGGATTGGTGAGCAGCGTCAGGACGTTTTGATACGTTCGCGTCTGACCGAAAGTCGGAAGGATAGTGAGCAGCATTGCACCCACATGGATCAGGGTTCGCATGGAGCAAATCTGACCGCATCAATTGGCTTTCTGCCAGACGGATTTTGGCTAGGCTCAGGCGAATGAACGGACTGCTTAAGTCTCTGCGATTGCTGTTGTTGGTCAGTGCTGTGAGCCTGCCCGCATTCGGCAAAGACGTGGACTTTCGGCGGGAAGTCCTGCCCCTTTTGTCCGAGAACTGTTTCGAGTGCCATGGACCGGACCCAGGTGTAAGGAAGGCGGATTTGCGATTGGATTTACCGGAAGGCAGGAAGGACTGGACGAAACTGTTGCTAAAGATTTCGTCCGCGCAACCGGACGAGAGAATGCCGCCGCCCGAGCCAGGGAAACAACTGAAGGCCGCCGAAATCGAAATCCTGCGGCGCTGGATTGAATCCGGCGCCAAGTATGAGGCTCATTGGGCTTTTCTCCCCATAAAAGTGTCGCCGCCCCCACCCTCGAAGACGCGCCGCCGAGTGCGATCGATCGCTACGTGACTGCGGCACAACGGGCAAAAGATCTCCGAATGTCCGCGCCGATATCACGGCAACAACTGATTCGGCGGGCAACGTTTGATCTGACCGGGTTGCCGCCGACCTGGGAGCAGGTGGAGGTGTTCACCTTGAACGACCGGGCCAGATACGAATCCCAAAGCTGACGACAAAGGGCATCCTCCTTCGCCTGCGCGGCATCGGCAAAGGGAACTCCAGCAAGCCACGCGAGAAGCAACAGACCGGTCTTCATGACTTCATCCTGCCACAGATCAGCCGCCATGTTGTCAGAATAATGCCAGTCTTGGCGTAACGCATGGACTGAGGCATGTTTCATCGAGATCCCACTCCACCATGCACTTATCTCAATCCCGACGGCATTTCATCCAATCAACAGCGACCGCCGGTTTTGCCACCGCCGGGCTGCCTTCTCTTCTAGCCGCTCCCGGATCGGTTTGTGAGAATGACCATTTCCATTACCGACTCGCCCCGGAAGGGCCGTACATAGATTCGCAGCGGGATCATCAGGCTTTCGGTTACGATGACGAAAAGATCTACCTGTCCGAAGACAACGCGAAGTCTTGGGTGCGCCGTCTGAAATTCGCCGACGCGAAGAACGTTTTGTTCAGCTGCATACTGAAAAACGGAAACATTCTGTTCGGCACGCGGGCCAATCTCTACCTGAGCACGGATCGCCTGAAGAGTTATCGTGAGATCCGCGTGAAACGGCCGGACGGCAGTGACTACATACCGCACAAGCCGATGAATCCGGAGCGACCAGGTTGGTATTTCCATCCACTGGATGGCGTTCACACCTGGGACGTGAACGGCCGCGAAATGTTGGTCTGGGGCAACTACTGCAACGTACTTGGCGGCGCCGTGCCGAACAACATCTACTACTCCACCGACCACGGCGAAACGGTGAAGCTCGCCTACTCGTTCGGACAGAACCCGCGATTTCAGGACAAAGGGAACAAGACGATTCTCGGCGATCCGAACAATCCGGTCATCTGCCGGCACATTCATTCGGTCGCCTACAACCCGACCGAGAATGCGTTCTATGCCGCCACCGGTGACATTGATCGCGGTCATGGTCACGAATGCCACTGGCTACGCGGCGAATACAATGCAAAGGCAGACACGTGGAAATGGAAGGTGCTCGTATCCGTCAATTCCAACTCTCGCTACAAATCTGGCGGCATCAACTTTGTCGACGGCATGGTCTATTGGGCTGCCGACGCCAATGGTCGCGTGCCGACCGGGCAGTTCCACGATCGCGGCATCTTTCGCTGTCATCCCAAGGACATTCCGAATCCCGACAAGCACGAGATGCTGTTCAATCCGCTCTTCGAATCCGCGAACATGATCATTCAGGACAACACGATCCTGTCTGCCCACTACACACCGGCCTCTCCATATCACTGCGGCTTCATCATCTCCAACGACATGGGCAAGACCTGGGCACAATGCGACTTGAAACAGTTCGGTCGCCGCTCTCCCCTCCGCTTCGACCGCAAGAACAGCGAAGGCTGGTTCCGCGTGGACCTACGCAAAGGCTGGATCGAACGCGGCGAGGTGCTCTTCATCAAACCCAAGGTTTGAACCATCCGTCGCAGCGGTGACTTCCAAGTCGCCGTTGAAGGCGTAGCCTTCACTGGGATGCCCCCTTGCCCCGGCGATTTGGAAATCGCGGCTACTGCCTCCCGGACTTTGCCATCGTATTCCGAAATCGAATACGTAGCTTTTCCGCATGTCATTCCACTCATTCCGATCAACTCTGCTCATCGTATTGGCCTGTGCTCTGTTGCCAGCCTCACTATTCGGGGCCGGGGCCCAGCGCCCCAATATCATCGTGGTCCTGTGCGACGACCTCGGATGGGGTGACCTGGAGAACTACGGTCATCCGGTCATCAAGACGCCGAACTTGATGCGGATGGCAAAGGAGGGAATCCGTTTCACCAATTTCTATTCCGCGGCACCCGTATGCTCGCCGTCCCGCGTCGGACTGCTAACCGGCCGCAATCCGAATCGGGCAGGTGTCTATGACTGGATTCCCAATGCGGATCCAAACCAACCACCACGCCGTTCGCGCGCCCTTGTAGAAATGCGGAAGGAGGAGTTCACGATCTCACGGATGCTCAAGCAAGCCGGTTACGCAACCTGCATGAGCGGCAAATGGCACTGCAACGCGATGTTCAATTCGGACAAACAGGCGCAACCAGACGATCACGGTTTCGATCATTGGTTCGCCACCCAGAACAACGCTTCACCCTCACACGAAAATCCCGTCAACTTCGTCCGCAATGGCAAACCCGTCGGCAAGATCGAAGGCTACAGCTGTCAGATCGTGGTGGATGAATTCGTGACCTGGTTGAAGGCGCACAAACAGCAGAATCCAAAGCAACCCTTCTTCGGTTATGTGGCCTATCACGAGCCACACGAACCCGTCGCATCCCCTGCCCCGTTGGTGAAGAAATACGAGAAAGCCGGGGCTCGCAATCACGATGAAGCCCAATACTTCGCCAACGTGGAGAACCTGGATGCCGCCACCGGCAAATTGCTCAGAGCTTTGAATGATCTCGGCTACGGCGACAACACGCTGATCATTTTCACCTCCGACAACGGACCGGAAACACTGAAACGCTATCGCGGTGCAGGTCGCAGTTACGGCAGCTCCGGAATCCTGCGCGGAATGAAGTTGCACACGCACGAAGCGGGTTACCGGGTCGCTGGAATCATGCGTTGGCCGGATCGCATCCAGCCGGGCCAGGTGTCGGATGCAGTGGTTTGCTCACTCGATTTCCTGCCCACGTTCGCCCGTTTGGGCAAGGCACAAGTGCCTGAGAATCTTTTGTTGGACGGCGCAAACTTCCTACCGGCCTTGAACGGCGGCACGGTCGAACGCGAGCGTCCGCTGATGTGGGTCTATTACCGTGCCTTCACCGAGGACAGGAAATATCTGCCCTCGATTGCCATGCGGGATGGTCGTCTCAAATTCCGCGCCATGATCGAAGGAATGCGCGGACTGGATCAGGTGGACGAAGCAAACCTCGCGGAAGTTCGAAAAGGGAAGCTGGGTAGATTCGAAATCTATGACCTCATTACCGATCCCGGCGAAAAGGTCAACCTGCCCAACAATGATACCAAGTGGCAGAAGCGCCTGTGGAAACAATACTCCGAAGCGATGAAAACCTTCCACGTCTGGCCCGCCATCAAACGCAACCCGTAGCGGCAGCGATCAAAGAACTCGGTGGGGCGAGAGTCCGCGCGAGTCCTGATCAGCATTCCGCAGGAATGAAAGAAAGC
>JAYPXF010000069.1:20071-25823 GCA_038154405.1 Verrucomicrobiales bacterium
CGCCACGACGCTACCCACCAACTGCCATCCGCATGGGTAGGACTGTCGCCAGCGCGAGGGTGATCACCAACCCGGTCACGCTCAATATCACCAAAGCGATCGTCCAGGTCTTGAGCGCTTCCACCTCGGTCAGTCCGCTCATCTTCGCCACGATCCAGAATCCGCTGTCGTTCATCCACGAACCACATAGCGATCCGCAGCCGATGGCGGTCGCGAGATAAACCGGATGCATGGTCAGCGATTCCGGCACAATCATCGCGGCCATGATGCTGGAGGTGGTGATCATGGCGACCGTGCTGGAACCTTGACTGATCTTCAGCAGACAGGCCGTGACCCAACCGACAAATATGAGTGCATAGGCCGAAGACGATTCCCCTCCCATGAACATTTCCTGAATGACCGGCCCCACGCCGGCCACCTTCAGCATGGCACCGAACGCCCCTCCCGCAGCCGTGATCAATATGATTACCCCCGCGCTCATCATGGCGGTCTCAATCCCCTGGCCGACCTGTTCCCGCGTCGGCCGGCAATGGCTCACCCAAAGCAGCAAAGCGAACGTGGCCGAAAGCATGAGTGCCAGATTGGGATTTCCAAACAATGCCGTGTACGGCTGCAGCGTTAAAAGAATGGACCCTTCGGCCGCCGACTTGCCCAAGGTTGAAACCACGGTATTGGTCGAGATCAGGAGAACCGGCAGGATGATCGGCAACAACGACGGAATCAGGCCCGGCAATTTCGCATCGTCCGCCGCCGGCTTGATTTCCGATTCCTCAGCCGCTCCGCCAGCGATCGGACGCATGGGGATGTCCATCCGCTTTTGCACCCATCCGGCGTAGAGCCCTGGAGTTGGCGGCACCAAGGTATGAGTGATTGCCGCACCTCCGCCGATCGCCAGGATGTAGAGCAAATAGTTCATTCGCGTCTTCTCGTGCAGGGAACGAGCCAGCGGAACCAACAGATAGAACACCGTGTCGAAGAAGACCGGCACCGAAAGCACGAAGCCGCTGGACATGAGAGCAATGGGAGAACGTTTCTCTCCGAGTGCATCCAGGAAAGCACGCACGATACGATCCGCCGCACCGCTATCCATCATGCACTTACCGATAACAGCGGCACAGGCAATGATGAGACTTATCTTCCCCGCCGTTCCACCGAGTGCCTCAATGACTCGCGAAATCTTTTCGCCCATCTCACCCGGAGCCAGAAAGCTCACGAGCAAGGCCGCTATCATCAGGCCAAAGAAAGCTCCGATGCGGAGCTTGATGATACAGAAGATGACAACGACCGTGCCGAGGAGAAGGATGAGAAGCGGATGCATAGATCTGGGATTCGTTTAGGTTCAGGAACAGAAATCGTCGAGATAGTCAGTGACAATCGTCTTCAACGGTGGAGGTGCGGGAAGGCCGATTGCCACCCCGCGGCCGCCATCGACGTCAATCGGCCAGTTGTCGACGATGCCTTGAATGCGTTCGTCATAAGCGTCGTTGATCGGGCCCAGCTTCAATCCGCGCTCTTCCGCGACTTCCGTGATGGTGGATTCTGCGAGTTCGGGAGTGACACGATGAGCCGGCAAACCATATCCACGATCTTGTCCCAGCTTTTCTCCCGCCACTTCGTGCAGGGCGACAAACGAATCGATCACCGCGCGATAGCCGGTCATCGGATGCTGTTGCGTGCGCCGAACCGGCAATTCGCAGGCCTCTCCATTGAGCGGTTCACGAAACATGCCGCTGGCCCAACTGGACGCCGCGGCATTGGGCTTACCCGGGCGAATGATCACCGTCGGCAGACGAGCGGAACGGCCGTCAAAGTGTCCTTTGCGCGTGTGGTCATTCACCATCAGTTCGCACATGGTCTTGGTCATGCCATACGTCGTCTGCGGCCAGTGTTTCGTCGAGTCGCTCTGCGTGGCCGGCATGTTTTCGCCACCAAAACAGGCGATGCTGCTGGCAAACACCACGCGCGGTCGCCCCTTCGCCGCGCGCGCCGCTTCGAATACGTGACGTCCACCCTCAAGATTCACCCGCAGGGCATCATCATAACGCTCCTCACATTCACCACTGACCATCGAGGCAAGGTGGAAAATGGAGGGCGGATCGTTCGGATCGACCTGAGCAAACACCGCGTCCCGGTCGCTGATATCCATCTCCACCTGTTTCACCCGGCCGTCTTCAACCGGCTTGGCGAAACGCGCATCCAGCAGGACAATCTCGTCAATCGGTTCAACGCCGCCGGCTTGTCCCGTCAATTTGCCGCGTTTAAGCAGCTTCTCGCAGAGTTGGGAGCCGAGGAATCCGCCGCCGCCGGTAATGATGACTTTCATGTGTGGATAGGGATCAGGTTTGCAAACAGCCGTTTCGGGGTGGCAGTCTGGTAGCCGATTCACCAACGAATAACAAGCAGATGAGCAACGGACTGGGAAAGATCGGATACGTCGGGCTGGGCAACATGGGCGCACCGGGCGCGCGACACCTTCACGAAGCCGGCGCGAGCGTCACCGCTTGGAACCGAAGCGACGGCCCGGCTCAGAAAGCGGTCGACCTGGGCATGAGGCGGGCTGCGAGCCTCGCGGAACTGACGCAAACCATCGGCGATGGAATCATCTGCATCAATCTGACGACAACCGACGTGGTGCAACAGATCGTTAGCGAATTGGAACCGGGACTGCACCAAGACGCGTTGATCATCGATTTCGGCACGACCGGCGTGCCGGCCACCAAAGAATTCGCCGAACGCATGAACTGGATCGACGCCCCGGTATCCGGCGGACAGGTCGGCGCTGAAGCCGGCAACTTGACCATCATGGCGGGTGGCTCGGATGAAAACTTCAAGCGGGCCGAACCGGTCCTGCGTATTGTCGGCCAGAACGTGACCCATCTCGGCGCCTCCGGTTCCGGCCAGGTCACCAAGCTGGCCAACCAATTGATCGTGGCCCAGACCATCGACGCCGTGGCCCAGGCACTGCGAATCGCCGAATTGTCCGGGGTGGATTCAGCGCTGGTCCGGAAGGCATTGCTGGGCGGATTCGCCGAGAGCCGCATTCTTGATCTGCACGGCGATCGCATGGTGAATCGCAACTTCGAACCGGGAGGCCGCTCAACACTTCAACTCAAGGATGTCCGTCTGATCTGCGAACTGGCGGAATCCGTAGGACTGAAATCGGACACCTTGGACAACTGCCTTAGTCAGTGGGAGAAATTCGTCCACGAACTCGGACATGGTGACCTGGATCACTCTGGTCTATTCCGGATGTACGAGTGAAACCGTCCTTGCCATGGAGGGAACCGCTCCGTCGGTTCCGATTAGGGCTGGATTTGTAAACCACAAACCGGCATCGACGAATTGATGCCCTCCAATCCTGGCATGCGTATCACCTATCGGCTTGCGCGTCTGCCGGGTCGTTCCTACCTTCTCCGGCCATGCCGTTCCGAATCATTCCCTTGGCGCTGATGCTGGGCATCGGCACTTCCTGTATGACTCTCGAAAAACATGACCAGCCCATGACCTTCTCCGAAGCACGCTACCAAGCCGCGGAGTTCGGCTCCATCCTCACGATTCCCACCTTCGAAGAAACGCCTGCCGAGATTGAAGCGTCAATCAACGGCGCCATCACCAAGGCCAATGCGGCGTTGGACAAGATCGGTCATCTGAAACCGTCCGAGGTCACGTTCGACAACACCATCCGGGCGCTGGACGATATCGGCTACGAGGCCAACACCGTCGCCAGTCGCATCTATCTGATGAAGGAGACCAGTCAGGATGAGAAAATGCGCGAAGCCGGCACCGAACTGATCAAGCTCTTCGAGAAATGGTCCGTGGGGCTGGATTACCGGGAGGATGTCTACAACGCCGTGCAGGCCTACGCCGATACCAAGCCGCGACTTGAAGGCGAACAGAAGAAGCTCTTCGACGAAACTTTGCGCGACTACAAGCGGGCTGGTCTGCATTTGCCCAAGGACAAGCGCGACGAGGTGGAGGAACTGCGCAAGATCCTGTCGGGGATGCGCACGGACTACCGGTCGAACATCACCAACGCCGAAAAAGACGTCAAATTCACCAAGGCCGAGCTCGAAGGCGTGCCGGACGGTTACCTGAATGCGGACGGCATCAAGACCGGCGACGATGAATACACCGTGCAGGCGAACGTGACCTATCACTTCCTCGTCGTAATGCAGAACGCCAGCCGCGAAGAAACCCGCAAGAAACTCAAGATCGCCCGCTACTCCCTGGCCAAGGAAGAGAATGCGGAATTGCTGCAGAAGGTGGTGCTGCTGCGCGATGACATTGCCCGTCGCCTCGGTTACGCCACTTGGGCGGACTACAAGACCGAACCCAAGATGGCTGGAAACGGCAAGACGGCGAAGGACTTCGTGCGCAATCTGAAAGACGGATTGCAGCCGAAGTTCGAAGCGGAGTTGGAAGAGTTCCGCAAGATGAAAGCCCGGGACACACACGACAAGAACGCCAAGATTCACCTTTGGGACTGGCGTTACTACAGCAACCAGTTGAAGAAGGAGAAATACACGGTCGATACCGAGCAACTCCGTGTCTATTTCGCCTATGACAAGGTGCTGCAGGGCATGTTCGACATCTACGAACATTGCTTCGGTCTCAAGATCCAGTCGATCGATCCCGGCTACAAATGGGTCGAAGACCTCACCCTGCATCTGATTTCCGATTCCAAGACCGGTGAACCGCTCGGGATGGTCTATCTCGATATGTTCCCGCGCGAAGGGAAATACAATCACTTCGCGCAGTTCGGCATCATCGAAGGCAAGCGCCTCCAGGATGGAACCTATCAGCGCCCGACCGTCGCTTTGATCTGCAACTTCCCGGAACCGGGTGACGACAAGCCGTCACTCTTGTCCCACAGCGAAGTGGAGACGCTGTTCCACGAGTTCGGTCACGCCTTGCATTCCATCCTGACCCGAGCCGAGTTTTCACGTTTCGCCGGCACGAGTGTCCCGCGTGATTTTGTGGAAGCCCCGTCCCAGATGCTCGAAGCCTGGATCTGGGACAAGGCTGTGCTCGACAGCTTCGCGGAAGATTATCGCGATCCGTCAAAGAAGATTCCGCAAGACATCCTCGACAAGATGACCGCGGCCAAGAACGCCACCATCGGCACCTTCTATCGCCGCCAGCTGAGTTTCGGACTGCTCGATCTCGCCCTGCACTCGCAGATCAGCGAGGACAATCCGGAGAACGCCATCGAACTCTCCAACCAGATCTTGAGCGACGTGTTCCTGCCCGTGCCGGAAGGAACCACCTTCTCAACCTACTTCGGTCATCTCATGGGATATGATGCGGGCTACTACGGTTACGCCTGGGCCGACGCGATCGCGGCAGACATGGAGACCGTGTTCAAAGACGCGCCCAAGCGTTTCTACGACAAGACGGTCGGCATGCGCCTGCGCAATGAGATCTACGCCCCGGGCAGTTCGCGCAACGTCGAAGAATCCATCCGCAAGTTCCTCGGCCGTGAACGTTCCCTGGATCCGTTCCTGAAGAAACTGGGAATCGGGAAGGACTAATCAATCTACCGTAGCGCCAGCGGTCAACAACTCCGGTGGGGCGAGAGTCCTCGCGAGCCCTTAACAAAGTCCTGAAGGGACGACAACAGGTTTGCATCATTTGGGCGCGTTGCGCTAGAGACACAATGCCATCGCCCTTTCATGGCGTTGAAGTGGGCTCGCGGGTAAGCTCTCCCCACCGAAGCCGTTGAACGCTGGCGCTGGGATCGTCAGTTCCGCAA
>JAYPXF010000070.1:0-16155 GCA_038154405.1 Verrucomicrobiales bacterium
CGCAATCGCGTCTGTATTCGTTGGGGAAAGGCAATTGATCGTTCGACAAGACGTCCTTTTCGTCTGTCAGTCTTCTACCGGTGTCATGCGCATCCAGGTTCGGAAATCGGTACGAACGACATTCAGAACTCCGGTCTACGGTAATCTCCGTAAAGGTTGTTTTTTTATTTTTTAAATAATCGGAGCAGTCGTATGTTGCCGCACAATGGAACGTCACGCTGTTTCGCGTTGCCTCCAGACCCGACAGGTTCCGGGTGAACCTGACCGGAGGTATTGCTCACTGAATCCCGACCCGATCGTTCCCCGGACCGGCGTCACCCGACGCGCGATCGGATTCCTCTCAACTCTGGTTCTCATTCTGACCGCATTGTTTCGCACAACCGCGGCAGATCTGCCGAAGCTCCTGCACATACACGATTCGGGCATCGAGCGGGAGTTTGAGATCGCGGGTGATGAACGATGGTTGGAGGTCCCTGCCCAACAACGCCGGGAGCTCATGAGGACGGATCAACCCGTCTCGTGGTATACGAAAAAGGGAAGCCGCGAAACGAGTTCACCCGGCGGATTGTTACGCATCGTGTCTTGATTCGTGTGGTCGACGACGCGGACGTGAAAGCCATTGCCAGGCGTTGCGGCGCGGCAAACCATGCGAGAGTCCCCTTCGCGCGGGACTGCTTCGTGCTCGAATCCACGAGCAGTGCGGGCGCGCTGGAGCTCTCGCGTTTGCTGCGGACGGAAGCCGGTGTGCGGCAGGCCGATGTCCTACTCAAGCGACAGCGCTACAAACGCCTGATTCCCAATGACCCCTATTTCGGTCGGCAATGGCACCTGCAGAACACCGGTCAGCAAGGCGCAACGACGGGCGCGGACATCAATGTGGTTTCCGTATGGGATCGTTATCGTGGCAAAGGCGTGACCATCGGCATCGTTGACGACGGACTGCAGACGGCTCACCCAGACCTCGCGCCCAATCACGTCAATGCGTTGGGGATCGACATCAATGACAACGACAACGATCCCAATCCCGATCCACGCAATGACAGCCACGGCACGGCCGTCGGAGGCGTTGCCGCCGCGCGGGGAAACAACGGCGTCGGGGTTGCCGGCGTGGCCTACGAAGCATCGCTGGCCGGGATCCGTTTGATTGCCGCACAGACTTCCGATGCGGAAGAAGCGAAGGGATTGCTGCACCAGAACGGGGCGATTGCGATCTACAACAACAGTTGGGGACCCAACGATTCCGGCGACATTCTGGAAGCGCCGGGCACGCTCACCGCGGCAGCCTTGAAACAAGGCACGGAAACCGGGCGCGGTGGACTCGGCAGCATCTTTGCCTGGGCCGGCGGCAACGGTGGACAGAACGGCGACAACTCCAACTATGACGGTTACGCAAACTCCATTTACACGCTCGCCGTCGGCGCCCTCACCGACACCGGCGCCCGCGCGGAATACAGTGAACCCGGCGCAAACCTGGTGATCAGCGCCCCGGCGGGCGGCGGCGACTCCCGGCCCCAAGGCACGACCACCACGGATCTGACCGGCGACGACGGCTACAACGACAGTTCCGGGTTCGGCGGTATCAGCGATGCGGACTACACCGGTGACTTCGGCGGCACGTCATCGGCCACCCCGGTGGTGGCCGGCGCGATCGCTCTATTGTTGGAGGCCAACCCGAGACTCGGCTGGCGCGACGTGCAGGAAATCCTGATGCGCTCCGCGACCAAGACCGATCCGACCAACGGAGATTGGATCAACAACGCCGCAGGTTTTCAGTTCAACCACAACTTCGGAGCCGGACGGGTAAATGTCGGAGCCTCCATCGCACTGGCAACCAACTGGGTCAATCTCGGAACGGCCTTTTCGCGCACCACGGAGCAGACCGGATTGAATGTCGCGATCCCCGACAACGACCCGGCCGGCCTGGTGCGTGAATTGGCCGTCACCGAAACCATGCGCCTCGAGCATGTCACCGTGACCGCCGACATCGGGCATCCGAGACGAGGGGATCTGGAGATCACGTTGATCGCACCGACCGGAACGCAAAGCACTCTGGCCGAACCCCACAATGACAGCGGAGCGGATTACCCGAGCTGGCGTTTCATGAGCGTGCGTCACTGGGGGGAAAGCCCGCTTGGGACCTGGCGCCTGCGAATCGCCGACCGCCAATCCGGCAACACCGGCACCCTGCGTTCACTCAAGTTGGAACTCCATGGCAGCGATCCGAACGACGGTTCCGCCACGAATCAGCCTCCCCGCATCCTGGTCGGCCCGAGCAACCAGACCGTCGACAGTGATGCGACCGCTTCCTTTTCAGTTTCGGCGGCCGGCACGCCGCCGTACACCTATCAATGGCAGAAAGACGGTGTCGATCTTGCCGACGGTGGTCGCATCACCGGCACCTCCAGTTCACTCCTTCGCATTGCCACGGCCACGACCAATGATGCCGGCAGCTATCGCGTGCGGGTGACCAACGAACACGGCGAGGTGACCAGTGACCCCGCCAATCTCACCGTCGTGCCCATCATCACCTTGGCGCAGGCACTGGATACGACCGACCTGATCTGGACCACCGGTGGAAGCTCTCCGTGGGAAGGACAGACGGACGTGACCCTGGACGGTACCGACGCGGCCGCGGCGCCCGACCTGAACGATGATCAGGAATCATGGCTGGAGACTCACGTGGATGGCGCCGGTTCATTGCGCTGGCACTGGCGGGTTTCGTCCGAAGCCGACTACGACTTCCTCGAGTTCATGGTCAACGGCGAGGTAGTGAGTTCGATTTCCGGCGACGTGAATTGGACAGCGGCAAGTGCGAAGGTGGCGGGCAGCGGCCGCAACGCCCTGCGCTGGCGCTTCCGGAAAGACGCGGTTGTGTCCGAGGGCGCGGACCGCGGCTGGGTGGACCAGGTGCGTTTTGTCCCCGCGGCCGACTCCGCTCCGGTGGTTGTCATGCAACCCGCGGACGTCACGGTCGTTGCCGGAGACACGGCGGTTTTAAAAGTAGGCGCCGAGGGAACTCCAGCGCCCAACTTTCAGTGGTTCAAGGGATCAGTGGCCTTGTCCGGCCAGACCAACGCCAACCTCACGCTTCGCGCGGCCACGACGAATGACGCAGGATCGTACTCCGTTACCGTGTCCAACGCACTCGGTTCCGCCACCAGCAATCCCGCCCGACTCACTGTCGTCGCCGGGCTCAGCCTCGCCGATGCCTTGGATACCTCGGAAATGGTCTGGCGAACCGGTGGCGACTCCGTTTGGACAGCTCAGACAGCGGTCCATTCCGACGGTGTGGATGCCGTCGCATCGGGAAATCTGAATGACGATCAGACGAGTTGGATCGAAACCCAGCTTTCGGGTACCGGTGAACTGCGCTGGCGCTGGAAGGCTTCCACCGAAGCGGATTTCGACATCCTTGAATTCCTGGTAGCCGGTCAGGTTGTCCGCTCCGTCTCCGGGGAAGTCGACTGGACGGAGGCAACCTACCAAATGACGAACACCGGTCCGCAGGTGGTCCGGTGGCGCTATCGCAAGGACAACATCGTTTCCACCGGACAAGACCGGGGCTGGATCGATCAGATCCAGTTCACCCGGCATGGAGGCCCGGCTCCGATCATCGCGATCGGTCCGACCAACATTACCGCGACCCACGGTGCGACCGTCAGCTTCCACGTCACCGCGACCGGGACCGGTCCGTTGGGTTACCAGTGGCGCCGTGATGGTGTAGCCTTGTACGATGGATCGGCAATCTCCGGTGCCAACAGTGCGACGCTCACGATGACCAACGTGGATCGCATGACCGCCGCCACCTATTCCGTTCAAGTGACCAACTCCGTCGGCAGCGCCCTCAGCGACAAGGCCACCCTGCGGGTCTTGGTGCCGCAAGTCCTCACGTCTTCCATGTTGTCGGGCGAAGGTCGCTTCCAGATCCGCTTCGGAGACATCGACGGCGCGCGGATGAATCTGCAAACCGCAACGAACCTCCTCATCCAGACCTCGACCGACTTCGTGAACTGGATTGACCTGACCCCGGAAGTCGCCGGCATCTCCGTCGTCGACGGTCGACTTCAATTCGAAGAACATGACGTCGCCAACCGCCCGCGAAGATTCTATCGCATCATCGAACGCTGAGATCGAAAGCCAACTGGATTGGATTCTTCCGCGGTCAGAACTGCCTCGATCGTTTCAAGTCGACATAGTCAAGGTTTGCACCGCCCCTGCCGCCACGGATTTCCATCCGGTTCCTGCCCGGCTTCAATCGGATGCTCAGCTTGACGGCTTTGTAGCTGCCCCAGCCGCCGGTCTTCGGCAGGAGCAGGTTCGACTGTTCCTTACCGTTCACGCGGAGACTGAAACTCCCTCCTGCCTTTGAGGCGTAGGCTAGTACGAGATCGAACTTTCCTCCGCCGACGCCGCCATCGACGTCGATCGCAACGAATGCACCAGGTGAGTGCATGCTCTTCACGTCGCGCGTCCCGGCCTTCGCGCCACCGGACAACTCAGCCTTCTCCAGTTCGTACCGCCTGCCTTGCGGTGGGGCCGGTTGGTGAAGCGGCATCGTCTGATCCGGAGTCTTGCTCAGCAAGGCGGTCAGGCGCTTGGCCAAATCGGGATGTTCGTCGAACAGGTTGTCCGATTCGCTTACGTTCTCCGCAAGGTTGAACAGCTGCTTCTCCATTGGATTCTCCTTTGCATTCACGCCCGACCAATGACCGTAACGACGGCCGTGGCGGTATTTCCAATCGCCGGATCGAACTGCCTGGTTTCCGGTATAGTAAAACTGTTTATACGGTGTCCTGGCTTCCGGGCCGCCCAGCAGCAGTTGTTGAATGTCATGACCGTCGGGCTCGAGTTCGCCCGTCAGTCTGGCCCCGGTCAGACCGGCGATCGTTGGCAACAGATCCATCGCCGTTGCCATTTCTGAGCACTCGGTTCCCGCCGCGATCTTCCCGGGCCAGCGCATCACGGTCGGCACGCGTTGCCCCCCTTCGTAGCTGGAGCCTTTTCCGTCGCGGAGAGGCTTGGCGGAACCGCCATGTGCTCCCTTGATCAGCCAAGGGCCGTTGTCGGAGGTGAAGATCACCAGCGTGTTGTCGTCGACCCCATTTGCTTGAAGCGCATCGAGTACGCGCCCAGTGTTGAAGTCGATCTCTTCGATCACATCGCCATACAGACCCTGCGCGCTCTTGCCATCGAAGTCCTCGGACACGAAGAGGGGCGTGTGGGGCATCGGGTTGGCCAGGTAAACGAAGAACGGCTTCTGCTCCTTGACGCTTTCCTTGATGAAGCGGATGGCTTCATCGGCGAACCGGCGGGTGATGGTGCTTTGGTTGAGTGGAAATTCGATGCACTCCTCGTCCCGCATCAGCGGCACCTTGTCCTTCATGCTTCGCGGTTGTTTTCCCTCCGGCGTCTGGGCAAAGGCTTCCTTGAGTTTCTGCGGCGTGATGCCCTCCCGGTAAAGGCAGTCGTCGGCATACTTCATGGTCTTGGCCGGATACATGTCGTTGCTGTAAGGAACGCCGTAGTAGGTGTCGAAGCCCTGATTGGTCGGCAGGAACTTTGGTTCGTCGCCCAGATGCCATTTGCCCGCGGCCAAGGTCTTGTAACCGACGGATTTGAGCAGTTCCGCGATGGTGAAATGCCGCGGATCGAGTCCGCGGGATCCGCGATTCGGAAAGAACACCCCCGGCACCCCGACCCGCTTCGGATAACACCCGGTCAACAACGCCGCCCGCGAAGCCGAACACACGGCTGACGCAACATAGAAGCTGGTGAAACGACGTCCCTCCTTGGCCATCCGATCCACCCGCGGCGTCTTGATCTTCGGCGCGCCAAAGCAACCCAGATCGGCATAGCCCATGTCGTCGTTCAAGATGATGACGATATTTGGCTTGGCCGCAATGAGGCTTGTGATCAGCGCCAGAGTAAGGATGAAGGCTCGGAGTATTGGAGTCATGGAGTGGTGAATCTAACCGCAGAGGTCTTGGTGCTACATGTAGCGGAATCTGCCAAGAATTCCGACCATTTGAATTGTTGGATGGGAAGGGTTTGCATCTTCCGCTACAGCGAATCGAGATCGTTCTGGTCAGTTGACTTCCCAGAGGCTGACCGAATCAAAGAAGATCCGATTCGGCGCATCGGCGAAGGTCTTGAAGGTGAGTTCACTGCGGCCTTTCAGGGAAACCTGTTCGTGTCGGACGGTCTGCCCCTTGCCGTTCACCCCGAGCCACATCTCGCCTTCCTGAAACTCCAGGACCACGTCGATCCATTCGTTGAGCCGGACACCTGGTGCCTTGCCGGAAAATCGTTCGTCACCATGCAACTTCACTCCGTAGCCCTTCGCGTTGAACGTCACGACATTGATGTGATGACCGATATCGAATTTCGGGCGGCCAGTCGCAAAGGCCTTGCCTTCGAATTTGATGCGGAACTGGACAACGAACTTCTTCGGCAGATGATCCAGACGGATGACCGGAGACAGCCCGAGGTGATGGTCGCGTTTCAAGGCCTTCATCGCCTCTTCTTTGTTGGCGTAATCAGGCTTGCCAACCAGCACACCATCCTTCACCTCCCACGACTTGGTTCGCGGCTGCCATCGATTGCGGTCGAGCTTGCCGTCGAAATCATCCGAGTAGATGAGCGTGCCCTTCTTGAACAGGTGGGACTCGAAAGTTGGTTGGCCGGCGACAAGCATCGGGCTCAAACCGACGACGATGAGGAATAGGGCGATCTTTTTCACAGACATGATGATTTTGGTTTCTTGGCAGAGGCTTGGGCACGTAGCGGAAGATGCAAAATCTTCCGACGCATGATCCTGCCTTGATCGGAACTTTTTGCAAGTTCCGCTACCTAGGAAGCACAGGGCTTGGGTCTTCGTGCGTTCGGCTCTAAGCTCTCAAGACATGAGCAACACATCGATTGTCAGCATCCATCCGTATTTCAAGGTTCAGGAAGGCAAGTTGGAGGAATTCAAGGCCCTGTTGCCGGAGTTCGTGGCCAAGACATCATCGGAGGAAGGCTGTCTGTACTATCACTTCACCATCAATGACGACGTTGTCTTTTGCCGGGAGGCCTATGTCGATGGCGATGCGGCCTTGGCGCACCTCGACAACGTCGGGCAGTGGTTGGAGCAGGCACTCGGAATTGCCGAACTGCAACGCCTCGAACTGCACGGCGGCGAAGCCGAACTGGCCAAGCTCCGCGAGCCCTTGGGCGGGCTGAATCCGCAGTGGTTTGTGTATCAGGCCGGGGTTGAGTCCTAGAATCCGGATGCTCTGGTCCTCGGTTGATCACGGCGAAGGGTGGAAGCGGATCAACAACAACCTGCCAACCGTTGCCATGCACGAGATCGCCGTTCATTCGTCTGCGAACGAGATCGTTGCCGCCACGTTCACGGGAAGGCAGGCCCGACGAGGTGGCCAAGGCGACCATGAGAGACAAGAAGAAGCGCTATTCCTGGGGCATGCTGGAAGGAATATGGCGTGCAGATGAGCAATGAGTTTCTCGGACACTTCCGATGGCACGAAGAAAAGCCGCCCCGAGCAAGGCAGCTTCCATGTGATCCGTTTCTCCGTCCTGAGCCGGTCGAAGGACTTCCGTCGTTGAAAGAATTCTTCGTTCAACTGACACAGGTCGGATCATGCCAGCTTCCACTCGCCGCGGCCGGGGCGGCTGAGCAGCGCGTTCGCTTCCTTGTCTCCCGGAAACTCGTATTTCTTGGAATCCCACTTCATCTCGCGGCCCAGTTGATAACCGTGGTTCGCCAGGCTGCAGAGGATGCTGGTGTGGGCGCCAAAGGAGACATCCGCCACCGGCTTTTTGCGGCTGCGGATGCAATCGAGCCAATTGCGACGATGACTCGGCCCGATGTCCGGCAAACGCCAATCGTTGGAACCGAAGGGTGAATCCACCGCACTCTTGGGGTCGGCGCTGATTCCCTTGCGATCGACATAAAGCGTCCCTTCGTCGCCGTAAAAGACGACATCGTTGAAAGGATCCTGGGTGCTTTCATGAATGATCTCCAGGCCATCTGCATAGATCATCTTCAAGCCACTCGTGCCGCTCTTGGGCGGGATGATTTTGACCGGGCCGGTCTCGTCAATGTCCATCGCCCACTTGGCAATGTCGTAGTGATGAGCCCCCATGTCACTCAATCCGCCACCGGCATATTCCCGATAACGGCGCCATGCCGGAAAGTGCCGGTGCACGTCCGTCGGGCAGAGAACCGAATTGAACCCGCGCATCGGAGCCGGCCCCGACCACAGGTCCCAATCGATTCCCTCAGGCTTCTTCTCGGTGGGCAAATCACAGGGAACAGCCGCGCCCCCGACACCGATCTTGATCTTGGTCACCTTGCCCACCCGTCCATTGCGGATGCATTCGACCGCCTTCCGGAAGTGCCCACGAAACTCGGTCCTTTGCTGGCTGCCAACCTGGTAGACAATGTCGTTCCGGCGGGCGGCCTTGAGGGTTTCCAAGGCGGCGCGAATGGTGACGGTAAGCGGCTTTTCGCAGTACACATCCTTCTTGGCCTCGGCGGCCATGATCGAGGGAATGGCATGCCAATGATCGGGCGTGCCAATGACGACGGCGTCCACGCGTTTGTCGGAAAGGGTTTCGCGAAAATCGACCACGGCCTTGCAGTCGTGCTTGGCGCCGTATCTCTCACTCACCCGGCCCATGGCGTGGTCAAGTCGCACCTGCGCCACTTCCGCCACGCTCACGACCCGGCAGTCCTTCTGGCCCAGAAAGAATCCCAGATGGCCGCCGCTTTGTTTGCCGACCCCGATGAAACCGACGTTAATTGTCTCACTCGGTTTGTTGGCCCAGGCATCGCTGGTGATGATGTTGGGGAGAACAGCAGTCGCGGCAGTCGCTCTCAGGAAAGAACGACGAGAGGAAGAGAGGCGGTTCTTGTTCATGGCGTGGGCGGAAGGTATCGAGAAACTTTGGATGCGGCCAGAATCGATCTGACGGCCAATTTCGTTCGTTTGTCTATGCCTTCGAAGATGCCGTGGCAAATTTGCCACGACCCGGCATTCACGACTTTGCTGGTCCGACGGCGACACGGAGATGTTCACCGGATTGGGCGACGTCAAATGCGGCTTCGATTTCGTCGAGCGGGAACGTCGGGAATTCGTCAGTGGTCGGATGACCCGGGAATTCAACGGCACGCGCAAGGTCTGCCGGTGTGTAATTGTGGATCCCCTCGATGCGCAACAACGACGTGACGATCTTCTCGGGTTGGATCGGAACCGGTTCGGTTGGCGCCACCGAACCGGCCAATATCACCCGGCCGCCCATCGCCGCCAGCACGATCGCCGCCTTCACCGACGCATTCGCGCCCGAGGTCTCGAAGATCACGTCGGCGCCTTGCGCTTCGGTGTTCGCCAGTACGAAATCCTTCAGTGAATCATTGGCGAGATGGGCCGCACTGGCTCCGGCCGCCTTTGCCGTCTTCAGTCGCGCCTCCTGTCGATCAACCGCCAAGACGCGTGCGCCAGCGTTCGCGGCCATGCTCACGACGAACAGACCAACCGCACCGGTTCCGAGCACAACGACGGTACACTCTCGCAGTTCACCGGCAATGCGTGTGGCCGCGGCCGCGGTCGCCCCCGCACAACCCAGCCACGATGATTGTTGCGGAGGGCTCGATTCCGGCGCTCGCGCCAGGGCGGAGCCCACCGGCAGATGACAATACTCCGCAAATCCACCGGAGAGCTGCCAGCGATCATCGGCGGCGGCATGGCCGAACTTCCTGAGTGAAAGACATTTCTGCGGGATGCCACGTTGGCAGTTGCGACAGGAACCGCAAGACGCCGCGACCCCACAGACGACCCGGTCGCCGATCGCGAATCCGGGCGCTTCGCCCGCCACGATCCGACCGACGATCTCGTGTCCCAACAACCCGGAGCTTGGGGCTGCCCGTTCGCCGCGAAAGGTTCGCAGATCACTCGCACACACAGTGCAGGCTTCCACCTTCAGCAATGCCTCACCGCGCTGAAGCTCCGGCAGTCGGACGTCTTCGAACAGGAACGGTCCGCCCGGTTTCGCCAAGCGCGCGACCTGACACTTCGTCGGCAGATCAGTCGGCATAGGCGAGCGCAGGTTGTTGTTCTTTCCGGCGGAAATAAAACGCCGCCGCGATCAGCAGAATCACACCGAGCATGGCGAGCGCAACGGTCAGCGAGAGAAAGAACTCCAGCAGATTGGCCCGGTCTGAGAGGGAACCCCGGCTGGCCATGAGGATGACATAGCCGAGGTAACCGAAGGCATCGGCCATGTTGATGTGGTAACTGATGGTGGCCTTGTCACGCAGCAGGGCGACCATGCGTTCAAAGACCGTCGTGTGCAGGAGTACGTAGGGGATATACAGCCCCATCCCCAACAAAACCATGAACCAGAAGCCGTTCAACTGCTCCCGTTCCACGGCGAAGCAGGAGCCAACGATCACCAGCAAGCCGACGGCGCTCGCCGCGAGGGACGCGAAGAACGCCACCCGATTGCTGCGCAGGGCGATCGTTGATCCCGTGATCGCCAACACGCCAAACATCACCCAGGTCTCCGAGGTGGTGAACACGCCGGGCTTGTCCGTGTAACCCAGCGCCTGCCACAGCTCAACCCCGAAGTCATCCCGGATGCTGCGGATCACCGTCAGCGTCAGGTAAACGATGATCAGCAGACAGATACCCGGTGCGTAGCGGAGGAAATGTGCCTTTCGTTCCGCCCCGGACATGGTCGTTCGTTCAACCCGTTCCTCCCGGTCCGCCGCCGTGGCCGGCGGGATCTTGCGCAGCATCCAGACGAACACGAACAACGGAATCAGGAAACAGAGCCCGGCACAAAACGGCATCCAGGTTTCCGGCACGTTCATTCCCAGCAACCAACGGCCGACGGATTTGGAGACGCCCGAAGCAAGGATGAAACTCGCACACAATCCGGCGACCAGTGCCTCGGTCACCTGCCGTCCCTCCAGGAATCCCAGCACCAGACCGAAGACCATCCCCAGAGCCAGGCCGTTGCAAAACAGGGGCACGAGATTGAACGGCTGCGGCACCAAGCCAAACAACAGCAATGCCACTTCGGCCCCGCCAATCAGCCAAAGAATGGTCGCCGCCCGCCGATGCGGCGGCATCTCCGGCACAACCTTGATGCCGATGAATTTCGAGAGCATGTAGCCGCACACCTGAGACGTGACCGCCAAGGTCTTGAACGCCACGCCGAACGACATCACGCCGTCAAACGTGGCCGCCGTGTACGGCTTGCGGAATCCGTACATGCAGAAATACGTTCCAAACGCCGCCGACATCGCCCAGACAGAAAGCAGCAGCGGATGCCACTGCCGAGCGGGTGCACTTTGCGGTTTGGAGTCGGACACGCGCGGAGTGTGCAGAAAGATGGGCCCGCCGCCAGCCTTTCGTGGCTCACGCCGCCAGCCTTTCGTGGCTCACGCGGCCCGCCTGAGTTGTGCGGAACACAGGCGAGCCGCCGGCAATACGAATCCCGGTCGTGCAGCAAAGATGTGATGCATCCGCCGGCGGTGTCGGGAAATGACGGGACAACCAGCCATTTGAAATCCATATTCCGCGGATGATTCGCGCCGCCTTGATTCTGTTCGCTTTCGCCTTCAACGCCTCTGCCCTCGAACCGCAGTTGGCTTCCAGGGGCAAGCTGATCTTCGCCCATGATTTCGCCAAAGGGCTGCCGCAGAAATGGACGGCTCAGTTTGGAGATTGGAAGGCCGTCGATGGCGTCCTTCGTGCCAGGCAGATTCCGGCCGACAACCACGGCGCCGCAGCCCGACGCGTGCTCGAGATGCAGGACGGTGTTTTTGAGCTGCGGTTTCGCTTCACGGGCGGCAAAGGGTTTCATTTCGGCTTCGATCCCAAGCGCGGAACCCTCAAGAAGAAGGGTCATCTCTTCTCCGTCATCGTCTCCCCGGCCATGGCGAAGATCATGAAACACGTCGACAAATCAAAACCCAAGGAAGACCCCAATGAGGATCTGGCAAAAGTCGCCACCAAGTTTCCGGCCGGGCAGTGGAACACGCTGCTGTTGGAAAAAGTCGGCAACCGCGTCACTGCGCAGATTCAGCCGCCCAAGGGTAAGGCCATCCTGCTGAGAGCAGAGCATCCCACCTTCCATGTCCCCACTCCGACTCTCGTCTTCCGCTGTATCGGGGATGGCATCGAAGTGGATGACATCAAGGTCTGGCAGGTCGCCAGGTAAACGCGTCGGTAATGTCGATTCACCGGGCTTTGGGAGCAATTGGACGGGCTCAGGCTGATGCCGGAGACAAGCCCTACGCAAGATCATCTAAGAAACTCCTCTCAACGGTGTCTTGGAATGGCATGAACGCACTGGCG
This sequence comes from Verrucomicrobiales bacterium, assembly GCA_038154405.1. Classification (GTDB taxonomy): domain Bacteria; phylum Verrucomicrobiota; class Verrucomicrobiia; order Limisphaerales; family JAYPXF01. Next base: position 12,366 of record JAYPXF010000070.1, read on the forward strand.
AATACGTTCCTTGGCACCATGCTGCTGGTCGCCGCTTCCACATCCTGCTTCGGCGAGACCATGATTTCGGATGTCACTCCGGAGCAGGCCCAGGCAATGGGCGCGAAAATGTCGTCCTGGAAGAACGGCGATGCGGGAATCAAGGTGAGGCTCAGATTCAGGGCTCGGGGTGTCATGAAGGATTTTGCCGGCGCCGAACTGCGCATGAACGCAAACAAGAAACACCCGGTGCCCACACCCTTGAAGGTTTCCCGCCAGGATTCCGACAGCATCACCGTTTCCTTTTCCGTTGCCCCAGGCTCATTGGCCAACAGTGCGTTCTGGATCTGCGTAAACGACACTCCCAAGGGCGGTTCAGCCTATCGGTTCAAGGTGAGGGACTTCATCAAAACGCCACACCGATAGTTCTTTTCGATGCGAGCACGATCGAAGGCGCTTTTGACTTCGAGAAAACGGAATGGGAAGGACCTGAACAAAAGCGGATCCGATGACCCTGTTTCTCAGGCCTTCATCTCGGTGATCTGCTGGGTCGCGATGCCGACCGGACGGTCCAGCGGGATGCCGGCGCAGGAAAGCAACGTGGTGAGCAGGTCGCCCTGGTTGCCTTTGACATCGGACAGGAAGCGTCCGGTGTTGATGGAGCCGCCGCCTTTTCCGGCGATGACGAACGGAAGGTTTTCGCGTTGGTGCTTGTTTCCGTCTTCCAGGCCCGAGCCCCACATCATGATGCAGTTGTCGAGCAGGCTGCCGGCTCCTTCCTTGAGGCCGGCCATCTTCTTCACCATGTAGGCGTATTGCTCGACATTGAACTGATTGATGGCCGCGACCTTGCGGATCTTTTCCTGATCATTGCCGTAATGGGTCTGCGAATGGTGTTGGTTGGAAAAACCCAGTTCCGGATAGGACGCACCGTTGGGCCGGGAACCGACGTAGGTGCTGACGCGTGTGGTGTCGGTCTGGAAGGCGAGAATGGTCAGGTCGCACATGACCTGCATGTACTCACTGCGCTTGTCGCCTTCGGGAATCTTCACCTCGATGGGCGCGGAATCGGTGGCGTGACGTTGGGAGGGGCCGACTCCGTTCTTCTCGAACGCCGCCTCCTGTTGGCAGGACTCGATGGCGGCGATGCGGCGTTCCACCGAGCGCACGCTGTCGAGGTATTCGTCGAGCTTCTGCTGGTCCCCCTTGGCCAGGGTGCGGCGCAGGTCGCGGGCGCCGCCCAGCACGCGGTCGAGCATCTTGCGGTCCAAGGGATTGGCCCGGGTGACCTTGCCTTCCTGGCCGCGCTTGCCGAAGAGGCGGTTCAACACATTGCGGGGATCCGTCTCGGCCGGCACGGGTTGCGTGGGCGAACGGTAACTGCAGTGGTTGTAATATCCCTCATGCAGGCCCTCCTGATTCTCCTTCCATGTCTGGGGCATGGTGGCCAACTCGAGCGAAGGGAGCAGGGTTTGGGCGCCGACGTAGTTGGCCATGATCTGGTCGGCGGAAATGGAGATGTTGATGCGGTTGCGGGTATCGGCATCGGGCAGCCGACCGGTCAGCCAGGTGGACAACTCCAGCGCGTGCGGAGCGCCGGTGAACGGCGAGATCGGCACGCCGGAAATGCCCTTCATCATGAGGCACTGATCCATGATCGGTTTCAGCGACTGGATGATGGGCGGCGGCGAATTGAGGAATTCCTCCTGACTCTTGGGCCAGAACTGATCCATGATGACCCCGTGCGGCATGTACATGAACGCCATTCGCACCGGCGGTTTGGCGGGCGCGGCCGAGGCCAGCGAATCCATGAGCGGCAACGCAAGAGAGACCCCCACTCCTCTCAGGAAGGTGCGGCGATCAACAATGGATGGGTGATTCATCGTGTTCATATTCTGCTCCGGTTTGAACGGGGTTCAATCTTCAACTCGCCGGTGGGTAAACAGGTAGCTGGCGATGACTTCGGCGATGATTGTCCGCACCCGGTAGTCGTCCTCGGCAATGCGGGCCATCACCCGGTCGATGACGATTTCATCGTAGCCGTCAAGCTGGCGCCCGAGCGCATGGGCCATCAGTCGTTCGGTCAGGTTCCGGGCCAGGTCGGCTTCTCGCCCGGCCAGGAGCCGTTTCAATTCCGCCGGAGTGGAGAAGGCTTTTCCACCCGGCAACTCCCCGGCCGAGTCGATCGCGATCCCGGCTTCATTCTTCTCCCGCCAACGGCCGATGGCGTCGAAGTTCTCCAAACCGAAGCCGATGGGATCGAGCACCCGGTGGCAGTTGGCGCAGACGGGATCTGTCGTGTGGAGTTCGGTCCGTTGCCGCAAGGTCAGGCCCTCCACGCTCTTGTGTTCCTGCTCGTCGAGTTCAGGAACGTCGGGCGGGGGCGGCGGGACGCGTTCTCCCAGGATCTGCTCGAGCACCCAGACGCCTCGACGAACGGGGCTGGTCCGGTTGGGGAACGAGGTCGCCGCCAGCGTGGCCGGCATGCCGAGGATGCCGCCCCGATTGGCATTCTTCAGTTTGACCCGGCGCATCTTGGTCCCGCGCACGGATTCCTTGAGTCCGTACAACTCGGCGAGCGGCTCGTTCAGGAAGGTGTAATCACCATCCACCAGCCGGATGATCCGTTGGTTCTCGCGGACGATGCTTTCGAAATACAAGCGCGGTTCATTCATCATCGCCTCCCGCAGCACCGGCGTCACCTGGGGAAACACGTCCGGGTCAAACACCTGACGCTTCAAATCGTTCACCCGCAGCCACTGGGCGCCGAAGCTGTCGAACAATGCCCGCGCACGGGGATGTCGCAAGAGCCGCTCCGTCTGGGACCGCAGGATCCCGGGCTTGTGCAGTTCGCCCCTGTCGGCCAGGCCGGACAACTCGGCGTCAGGAGGCGCGGACCACAACAGGTACGACAGGCGCGATGCCAACTGGTGGTCATCCACCCGGACGATCCGTTCGCCCGCTGGGATCTCTCCGGCGGGCGTGATGAACAGAAACTGCGGCGAGACCAGGATCGCTTTGAGCATCAGGCCCAGCGACGCCGTGTAATCCAGCTTGTTCTCGCGGGCGAGGTCAAAGATGTCCACGAGAACGTCCAACTCCGCCTCGGTGGGCGGGCGCCGGTAGGCATCGCGAGCCAAGGCGCGCGCAACCTTCCGCGCCGCCGCGCGTAGATCGGCACCCCTCGCTGGCACCTCGCCAAAGAGCCGCTTCTGCATCGCGGTCGGCGCCTTGCCCGTCGGAGCCACGACCTGCTCCACCACCTTGTTGGCCAGTTCGAGGAACAGTTCCGATTGCAGCGGGGAGATCGAGTTGAGATAGCCTTCCCCGACAACCTCTTCGGGAAGCCGGTCGGCGATCGACGGGTCCACGCCGTAGAGATCGCGCAAGGTATTGCCGTACTCGACCGGAGTCAGGCGGCGAATCACGAAAGGGCCAGGGTCGCGCGGCGCCAGATACTTCAGCTTGCCGATCCACTTGGCGAACTGCTGCCTTTCCGCTTCGGTCGGGATCTTCCGCACATCCTCTTTCGGCGGCATGTCATGCACCTTGACGTTTGCGACCGCCTTCTTCCAATTCAGGAACGAAGCCGCGCTTTCCGGACTCTTGAGCGCCGACTTGAGGTTGACTCCTCCCTTCGGGCGCGGGCCATGGCACTTGAGGCAGTATTTGCTGACGAAGGGCCCGACCTTCTTCTTGAAGGTCTCCTTGGCATCGGCCCGCAGCGCCGCCTCATCCATTCCCTCATCCTCGGCCACTGCCAAAGCGGGCAGGAGCAAAGCCATGAAAAGAGCGCTTCCCGGAGTCGCGG
>JAYPXF010000070.1:16165-25252 GCA_038154405.1 Verrucomicrobiales bacterium
GAATTACGGTTCGGATGATGCGTATCGGCCGCATATGGGCTATCGAATCACGCGGCTTGAGGGATGGAAATGAAAGAATAGCCTCACGCCGGCACCTCCGTCATCACGTGGGTGTGTCCCGCCTCTGTCCCCCCTGCGTTCACTTCGTATGATTGTGTATCGCAGGCCGATGAAGGTCCGGTATTCGTCGGACTTCTGTGCGAGCTCTGCGTTCTTTGCGGTTGATTCCTGCCGCGGTCATTCTCCCTGATGAACCTTTTTGCGCCAGAGGACGAAGGGAATCACGATGAGATACATCATCACTCCATAGACGGCCGAAGGGAGGGCCGAATCCGACAGCTCATTTGCCACGGCGGGTTCTCCGACAAACTTCGCGACGAAGAGCCCCAGGGTGGCATTCTGGATTCCCGACTCGAGTGAAATGGTGGTCGCTTCCTTCGAAGTTACCCGCAGCAGTTTTCCGGTGATCAATCCCAAGGCGAGCATGATGACCATCAAGGCCAGGAGAACCGGTCCTAGGATGGAGAAGTACTTCATGAGGGCCGCCCAGTTCGCCTTGATCGCCAGCACCACGATGATGATGAACAACACCAGGGCGATGTGCGAAACGGTCTTGGAAATCTTCTGCACCAGACCCGGCGCCTTCGCCGTGAGGACCATGCCGATCACCACGGGAACGACGGTCAAAAGGAACATTTGAATCCCCATGGCTGTCACGTCCACCTCGCGGGATTGCTGGATCTTGAAATGACCGATCGACCACGCGACCACTCCGGGAACGATCAGCACCGACAACAGGCTCGCAACCGCAGTGAGCGAGATCGAAAGCGGCGGCGCACCATTCGCCAACCGGGTCAGCATGTTGCTGGTCACTCCACCCGGACAGAGCGCCAGGATCATCGTGCCCACGGCCAGGATCGGCGGCAGATCAAACGCCAGCACCAACCCAAACGCCACCAGCGGAAGCAAAACCAGTTGATTCAGCAGGCCGACCGCAAACACCTTCGGTTGCTGGAAGACCCGCGCGAAGTCTTCACCCTTCAGGCCAAGCCCGAGCGAAAACATGATGAACGCGAGAACAATCGGTAAAACGACGGCGACAAGCATGACGCGCAGAGTTTCCAAATGCCTTCCAGCCTTCGCAAGGACATTGGGAAGTCGGTTTCATGCCGGCAGGAAGGTCGGTTCTCTCCTAATCCCTTGAATGTTCGACAGGCATTGCGTACTGCGAATCCATGATCACAGAACGGATTCCCGAAGTTCAGGAGCTAAGCCCGACGGATAAACTGTCGTTGGCATCAGAGCTTTGGGAAGAGTTGGAGGGAATGGGGTAAGATCTGCCGGTTTCGGACGAACACAAACGCGTACTGGATGCGAGATACGCTCGTCATGGCGACGATCCAGTCGCAGGGAGTTCGTGGGGGCAGGTCAAGGAGCACTTGCTCCGCAAGATCGAAGGGCAATGACCGTGGTCATCAGGCCGGAAGCCGAGACCGATCTCGTCGAGGCGAACGAATATTGTGCTCGCGGCGGTGAGTTCGCCGCCATGCGATTCGTGGAGCGGGTTGAGAGCCGACTTCAATTCCTTGAACAACAGCCTGAGGACACACTTATCGTCTATGCGCTTTTCTGACGATTGCTTATCCATTCGTATCCGTTTGGAATGTTCTATCACCTCTCCGACGAGTTCATATTTGTGATCGCCGTTCTCGACCTCCGCCAAGATCCCGCAGCCTTCGAATCACGTCTGGATTCCGACTGACATCGATAACCGAAAACGATCGATCAAACACGGAATACACTGAAGACACGGAAACCCTGAATCTCAGACGATGTTCCCCTCCCGTGTATTCCGTTTCCTCGTCCTGAGCCTGTCGAAGGGCTTCCGTGGTAGAAGGAGTATTCGGCTCTACAAGCCTCGTTGTCGGGAGGTTGTCCAAAAGAATAGGATCGCGGAGATGTGATCCTTCCAAGTTCAGGGAAGCAAGATAGTGGCCAGCGAGAGGGCCAGCATCGTTGCAGCTGGGGCAGCTTTTCTCAACGGATCGCTGACCTTCAGATGCATCAGGACCGCGCCCAGCATCAAGACAGCCATTCCTCCACCGGCGATCGGCAAAAGCGCGGAGACCCAGAGCGAAACAATATAAAGCAGGGCAAAGGTGATCTTCAGAAACCCGGTCAAAACCATGAACCATGGGGGCAGCCCGTAGGTGGCAAATTCCTCCCTGAGGCTGCGAGCGGAACCACCTCGCCAGGCAGTCGTTTTACCGTGTCGAAGAATCCAGACGTTGATGATTCCCAAAGCAATCACTACTTGGGTGACTTTGATCAGAACTTCCATCGTTTTGTTCCGTAAAATTGAATGACAACGAGATACTATCGCTCTTTTGAAGCTTCGCAAATCGGGTCGCCTTGAATTCCCGCAAATCACGGCCCGCGCCGGCGCAGCGACAAGAAATTTTCCGGAATCAATCGGCCACCGCCTTGCTTTCCCCAGAAATGGATCCTCTTTAGGCCGTGCTCTGGCAACTGAACTCCCTGCCATTCAAGATTACCGTATGGTTCTGCGCCCTGTCGTTCTTGACCTATTCGGTCAGTTGCCTCACGACCCTTCGGATGAAACTGGAGTTCGAGCGCTATGGCTTGGCCCAATTTCGAACTCTGACGGGTCTCCTTCAGCTCTTGGGAGTGGCCGGTCTCCTGATCGGCCTTCAGTTCCCAGTCATCGGTGTCTTTACCACCATCGGGTTCACCATTCAGATGCTGTTGGCCGTGGGAGTGCGGCTCAAGATCAGGGACAGTGCCATCCAGTGTTCCCCGGCCGGTCTGTACTGCACGCTCAACGCCGGGCTACTCGCCGGATACGTTGACGCCCTGTAGGTCCGCCCACCGATGGTGTTCCTGGGCTGAATCAACCACACCAACCCGACTTCTTCTTCGAACTCGCCCGTGTCTCACAATCCTTGAACATTGTCCTGCAATGAGCCCGCTTCACCTTATTGCTTTAAGTAGGGCCGGTTCCTCGCGTTGATCGGCTGGATCGTGATCTGTTTTGCCGCGTCGGTAATCAGGGCGTTCTTCATGCCGAGCGAGCGGTACGCCCAGCTCAACAAGCCGGAATGGAATCCGCCCGGGTGGGTGTTCGGTCCGGTTTGGACGCTCCTCTATGCGATGATGGCCGTGGCCGCATGGCTGATCTGGAAACAGGGCGGGTTCGCGGCTGAAAGCCGCCCTATGGAGCTGTTCCTTGGCCAACTGTCGCTAAACGCCGCCTGGTCGCCGCTGTTCTTTGGACTCCGGGAGCCGGGAATCGCCTTTGCCGAAATTGTGATCCAATGGCTCGCCATCGTCGGCACCATTACCGCCTTTTATCGTTTGAACCGAGCTGCCGCCGGCTTGCTGCTGCCCTACCTTGCGCAGGTGACCTTTGCCGCCGTGTTGAATTTCACTTTGTGGCGGCGCAACCCGTAGGGTCTACGTTGGGATTGAAGCTCAAGGACAGCATATCTCGCCCTTCAACTCCTCCGGGCCAAACATGGTTTGCACTTTGGATAAGGATCGAACCGCCCCCTTGGTCTAAGCTCTCCCAATCCGTGCCCTCACGACAACGGCCAGAAGAACTGAATCGTGGGTGTGCCGATGATGACGATGACGATTTCCAGGGGCAGGCCCACCTTCCAGTAGTCCCCAAAGCGATAACCGCCCGGGCCCAGGATCATCGCGTTGCACTGGTGGCCGATGGGGGTCAGGAATGCGCAGGATGCCCCGACGGCGACGGCCATGAGGAACGGATCGGGCGGCAGGGACAGGGTGCTGGAGATGCCCACCGCGATGGGGGCCATGATGAAGGCGGTCGCGGCGTTGTTGATGATATCGGAGAGGCACATGGTCACGATCATCACCAGACTGATCATGGCCCAAGGAGGCAGTGCCCCGGTCAAGCCGGTGATCGAACTGGCGATCAACTCGGTACACTCGGTGGTTTGAAAAGCCTGACTGACGGGAATCATCGCTCCCAGGAGAACAATGATCGGCCATTCAATTTCCCGATAAACATCCCGGAGCGGCAGTATCCCGCAAAGCACGTACGCCACCACCGCCCCCAGAAAGGCCACGGCCATGGGAAAACCCGTCATCGCCAGTCCAATGGCTCCGCCAAAAATCCCCAGGGCCAGCCCGATGCGGGAGAACGTTCCGACATTCAACTCCCGTTCCGCCAGGGGCAGCAGGTTCAGGTCGGCGATATGGTCCTCGATTTCGTCCGTTCGCCCCTGCAGGAGCAGGACGTCCCCGACGCGAAATACCACCTCCTTGAGCTGCTTGCGAATGGGTTTGTCCTGCCGCGCCACGGCCATGAGCGTCAGTGAATTGCCACTGCGCCGTCGCAGATAGGACCGGGTGCGGCCGGCCAAGGGCGAATTGGAAGTCACGATGGCTTCCGAGAAGCCGGCCTCCCCCTCCAGGCTGTCGATGCGATGCCGCACTTCCTTGGACAGGTGCAGGTTGTATTCCTCCAGCAGACCCTGCAGCTCCACCGGATCGGCCTTCACCAGGAACCGGCTCCCTTCCCGGATGATCCCCTCCGGGTTGGGCGGCACCAACTTGCCGTCCTTGCGAATGAAACCGAACATCGTCATTTTTTCGCCGACCATCTTTTCCACCGCGGCCACCGATTCACCGATCCATTTGCAATTCTCGGGAATGCTGATCTCGGTGATGTAATCGCTGATCTGAAACAGCGACTCCATGCCCGGTTTCTTGTGACTCTGGTTCGGGATCAAACGCCAACCGATCAGCACGATGAACAACAGCCCGGCCACCGCCACCAGCCCCCCGACCGGTGAAAAATCAAACAGACCAAAGGCAGCCTCCTCCGTGAGTTCCGACCGCAGATTGGCGATGATGATGTTCGGCGGCGTCCCGATCATCGTCATCATGCCGCCCAGAATGCTGGCAAAGGCCATGGGCAGGAGCAGGATGGTGGGAGACCGCTGGCGATCCACCGACGTCTTCAGCGCCACCGGCAACATGAGCGCCAGCGCACCCACATTGTTCATGAAGGCGGACAGAAACATCACCACCAAGGACAGGCTGAAGATATGGGACAACTGATTTTCCGTGAACGGCATCACATGACGCGAGATCTGGTCCACCACCCCGGAATTCCGCAACGCCCGGCTGATGATGAGCACGGCCGCCACCGTCACCACCGCCGGATGCCCAAACCCGTCCAAAACCCGACCCGGATCCGCGACCAGATCCGATCCGTCACCCCCAAGAACGGCATCCAACACCACCAATGAAATCAGGCCAAAAACCGCCACCACGTCATAACGCCACCTGTTCCACGCAAACAACGCGAACATCACGACAATCAGTCCGATAACAGCTATCTGATCCGGGGTCATGGAGGTGCAAGCCTACCGATCTCTGACTGAATATTCAAACGCCACCCCAACACCGAGCGGTCTCCTTACCAAGCCGGAATCAGCTTGGAAATTCTGCACTCTCACAGCCACATCCGCCCGTGGCGATGGAGCCGTCAGTTGAAGTTCGGCCATTCTTGCATGAAGGATGCGAATTAGCCGGCGTTGCAAAGTGGCCGCCTGTTGCAGCGCAGGAGGATATCGATCGCCTGGAAACCGAGGCCGGGATCCATCGGAAAGTGTTCGGCTTTCATCGGCTCCTCTCAAAACGGTTTCCCTTTGCGATCTACTACGACTTGACCGCTGAAAACGAGGCAACTGTCTTCAGGATTCTCGATTGCAGACGAAATCCTGCGTGGATTGAATCCAATCTGAAGGAGAGTTGAATCCTTAGAACCCGATTCGTGCTGCACGAATCAATGGGCTACCCAATCAACCACGGAAAGCACTGAAGGCACGGAAATGAAGCGATCCGAGAAAGCAGCCATTCCGTGTATTCCGTGGTTGAATCACCTCTGATCCGATCTACTTGGTCTTAAACGCCTTGCTCAGAACCAAGGCCTGAACGAATTCACTTACGGCGAACTCATTTTTCTTCGCAGCTGCCATGATTTCGTTGGCGAGGGTTTCGTCGGTGAAGCCGTAGGGGCGGCCGAGGGCGTACTCGATGAGGTGTTCGGTGAAGCCGCGGGCGAAGTCGGGTTCGCGTTGGGCGATGAGGTTTCGCAGTTCTTCGTAGTTGGCGAAGCTCGGGCCGTTGTGGAATTGGCCGGAGGTGTCGATGGGGGTGCCGGTTTTGCTGAGGGCATAGCCTCTGCGGGTCTTGGTGTATTGGAACTCTTCGGCCCGCCATTTGCCGGCGGCGTTGAAGTTTTCGAGGCCGAAGCCGATGGGGTCGATCTTGCGGTGGCAGCTGGCGCATTGGGGTTCTTCCTGGTGGGCGGCCAGCTTCTCGCGGGTGGACAATGGTTTACCCGCGAGGCGGGAGAGTTGCGGGACGTTGGGCGGCGCGGGTGGCGGGGGATCGTGGAGAAGATGGCGCAGGACCCAGGCGCCGCGTTCGACGGGGCTGCTCGCGACGCCGTCGCTGCCCATGGCATGGATGGCGGCCATGCCGAGGAGTCCGCCGCGCGGGGAGCCGGCGGGCAGGGTGACTTTCTGGAATTGGTCGCCGGAGATGCCGTCGATGCCGTAGTAGGTGGCGAGCAGGCCGTTGATGAAGACATAGTCGCTCTTCAATAGTTTGCCGATCGCCCCACCTGTGGTGCTGCGAAGCAGATGGGCGAAGGATTCGTAGACTTCTCGGCGGGAGGCGGCGCGGGTGCTTTCGTCGAACTCGCGATGGAGGGTGGTGTCGAACTGGAAGAAATCGAGGCGCTCCATGTCGAGCCATTGATGCACGAAGCCGGAGACGAATTCGTCGGAACGGGGATCGGCGATGAGGCGGTCGACTTGTTGACGCAGGATCTGTGGCTTGTGCAATTGGTCTTTGGCGGCGAGGGCCAGCAATTGCTGATCGGGCGGACCGCTCCAGAGGAAGTAGGCGAGGCGGACGGCGAGTTCGCGGGCGGTCAGGGCGCGTCGCACCTTTTCATTGCCGGGTTCGTTGAGGTAGAGGAATCCGGGGGAGGCGAGGATGACGCTGAGCGGCAGGCGGACGGCGACATCGTGGGTGTCGCCGGCTTTGCGGCGGGTCTGGTAGATGGCGAGGAGTTGATCGATGAACTTGGGATCGGGCTGGACGCCTCGGAAGGCGTGCACGGAGAAGTCCGCTAGAATGTTGCGGACGGTTTCGGATCCGTCACCGCTGTGTTTGGCGAGGATACTGGCCAGTCCGGTTTCGGGCTGGGACTCCTCGAACGGGCCTTCCCATTCGACCCAGTCGATCCAGAGGGCGGGTTCGGGGGCAAAGCCGGTCTGATCGAGGCTGTCGTTGTAGCGTCGGACATCGTTTTGCGGATCGCGCTTTTCGCGGATCGACAACAGGCGGGGGCCATTGGCGGCGAGCCGGACGGAAGCTTCGATGACCTGCGGCTGCTTGGTGGTGCCGGTGACCTGATAGGTGGACAGGTGATGGAACACACCTTCGGCGGGGACCATTCCCAGATCGACGAAGTGTCTTTCCGTCGGCGTGCCTGCAACCGCGCCGATGCGGAAACGCACTTTGTAGTCACCGGGGGGCAGTTGCTCGACCTCATGATCGATCTTGCGCCATTGCCTGACTTGTTCCGGCGGGAAAGGAACGAACTCCTGCCGATGCGGCTGAAATATCGAGAGCAGCGTTCCGGTTTTCGTGAGCGGGTTGTTCAGGTAGCGCTCAAAGGTGGGACCTTCCCGCTCCAGGCGACGGATGCGGAACTTGGCTTCCCGTTCGTCGTTCACGCCGGCCTTTGGTTGCGGTTCTCCGGTTTTCAGAAAGGCCTTGCCGGCATCGTGACCGCGTTTGTAGTAACCATTGTATAACCAGTTGATTCGGTGGTTGGCTTGGTCTTCGACTTCGCGATGGTTTTTCCAGGTGACTTCGTCACCACTAATTGGTCCTTCGAGTTCGACCCAATCGATCCAGATGGCGGGAGGAATGCCGTAGCCGTTCTTCTTCTTGAACTCGTTGAAGGTTTGCCAGAGGGCCTTCATCTTGCCGTTGTTGGGCTGTTTTTCCTGCACGGCAAATTCGCGGAGGGTGTCCGAACCCACCTGCAGGGGGATCTCAATGATCTCGGGCTTTTCGACCGTTCCCGAAACCTGGTGCGTGCTGATCGCGCGGCCTTCCAAACCGTGGTCCCATTTTGCCGCGGTGTATTGTCGCTGCGGATGACCGACCTGGATGAAGTGGCGAGAAGGATCGGAACCCTCCACTGCGCCGACGCGCACTCGCAGGGTGTAATTCCCGAGGGGCAGTTTCTCCGGGGAAACGATGACGCGTCCGGTTCCCTTGGTGGGTTTCAGGTAAGCCCCCGTGTCCCGATGCGGCAGGCTCGCGTAGTGTTTGAGATAGGCGTGAAGGTTGGGCCATTCGGGGTTGGCGGTGGTCGGAGCGTGGGCCTCTTCAAAACCGAAATCCCTGGCATCAGGCATGCCTTTGAGGCGACCGGCAAACCGGTAGAAACGAAGCGGGTGCAGGATTTGAGGTTCCTTCTTGCCGATCTCCGCGATGAGCGCCTGGTTTTCGGGAGTCTTCGCGGCTTCGTCGACGCCTTTCTTCCAACGGGCGAAACGCTCGAAGGTATCTTCCAGCTCTTTGATGGCCCGTTCGTTTTTCGGATTGATGGTGTTCTCCGGCTCGACGCGATAAGTCTTCGACTTGGCGATCTCAACCTTGGGTAGCGGTCCTTCGAGTTCCACCCAGTCGATCCAGATGGCGGGCGGGTGGCCGTATCCGTTCTTCTTTTTCCATACATTGTGAGCGCCCCAGAGCTCTTTCAGGTTGCCGGTATTGGGTTGCTTTTCCTGGATGGCGAATTCCTTGGGCGTATCGGATCCGACGGTAAGCGGGATCTCGATCGTTTCCGGATTCTCGATGCTGCCGGCAACCTGATGCGTGCTGATGGCCCGGCCCGCGAGTCCCCGGTTTCGGGGGATCAGACGCTGGGGATGGCCAACCTGGATGAAGCGCCGGGCGGCCGGAGTGTCTTTCACCACTCCGACGCGGACGCGCATGACG
>JAYPXF010000071.1:0-19807 GCA_038154405.1 Verrucomicrobiales bacterium
TAAAAGGTGGCATCAGATATAGCCTTGATGTGTCGCTTGAAGAAGTGGAAGCTCTGGCTACGCTGATGACATTCAAATGTGCTCTGGTTGAAGTGCCTTTTGGCGGTTCTAAAGGCGGGCTTTATATCAATCCGCGTGACTGGACAGAACAGGAACTGGAACGTATTACCAGACGCTTTACCCAAGAACTGGCTAAACGTGATCTGATCAGCCCGTCACAGAATGTTCCCGCACCGGATATGGGAACAGGGGAACGCGAAATGGCGTGGATGGCGGATGAATATCGCCGGTTGAATTCCGTAGAAATTAACGCCTGGGCATGTGTGACGGGCAAACCTGTTGGCAAGGGTGGCATTCAGGGACGCGTCGAGGCGTTCAAATTCGGCAAGTGGGCGACGGAGACATACAAATATGGCGTCGGGCTGTACCAATTCTACCCGGCCTTTCTCGCAAAGGAAGGTGAGGAGATCGCCCGTGCCTCGCACTCTTCCTACAATCAGGTTTCGGCGGAGCTCGGCAAGGGTGGATTGTTGCTCTTCATCGGACTCATGTATGTCTGCGCCCGCACGCTGGTTCAGGCCCGACCGCGAAATGTACTTGAGGATCGCGTCAGACGAACGTGTTTCTGTCTAGTGGTTTGTTTCGCCGTGTCGTCGTGGATGATCGACTTTGCCTGGCGTGCTGCGTACTTCGTCATGATTGCGATCGTGGCGGCGTTCCATCGAATAATGCAGGATCGCGCACCGATTGAGGCGCCGGACGAGGAGATTCGTGAGCAACAGAGTCGCGAGTATAACCCGGTGGGATCGATGGCTGCCAATCCCGGTCAACGTGTTGCACCGATCCATCCGGTGCAGTCAATTGTAGCCGGATCCGGGATGGGGATGACGCCGGCAGTTGCCGGCGGGGCTGCCGGTCCGGGGGCGGTGGATCTCAGCCAGGCGCAGGTATACGTGTCGCACTTGAAATCGGTTCGCGGCGCCGGTCGTCGCGGTGCTCGTGGCGCATCGGCCGTGGCGCCCATCGCACCCATGGGTGGCTCCGCGGAGACTCAGGAATCCAATCCTTACGCACCTGCGGTGGAGGGAACCGATGAGGAGCGCAATGCCGGCTCCGCCTCGATGCCCTGGACCAAAATCACCTGGGTGGACTGCGTGATCATGTATTACCTGATGCGTCTCGGCCTCTACGTCCGCGAATACGCCATCACCGATCTCTTTGCCGCGTAGGCGATGTTTCCAGTAGACTTCACAGATCCGTTGGAGTGGGCGTTCTGGGTCAGCCTCACCGGTGTCTTCTACACTTTCATCGGTTACATCATTCTGATGGCGCTGCTGGCGAAATGTTTTCCTCGACCGACTGTGAAAGGGTCGGTCAAGGAAGCTCCCAAGGTGTCGGTGGTCCTCGTGGCCTACAACGAGGGGGAGCGGATTCGCGCCCGATTGGAGAACCTGCTCGCGAGTGAATACCCGGGAGACAAGCTGGAGATCGTGGTGGTCACCGACGGCTCATCAGATGGCACGCCATCAATTGTGAAGGAGTTTGCCGACCGCAATGTCCGGCTTCTGGCCCAGTCCGATCGGGGCGGCAAGGCGGCATGTCTCAATGTGGGTGTGCCCGCGGCGTCAGGCGACATCGTAGTGCTCTGTGATGCCCGGCAGCGGTTTGCCGTTGAAACCATCCCAAACCTGGTTGCCAACTTTGCGGATGAACGGGTCGGTGCGGTCAGCGGGGAATTGTTCATCGAGAGTTCGAGATCCAGTGTGGGTGGTGGCGTCGACATCTACTGGAAACTGGAGAAGATCGTGCGCGAGGCGGAGGCGCGTTTCAGTTCCGTGATTGGCGCGACCGGTGCGGTCTACGCGATAAAGCGGGAGCTGTTTCAGCCGATTCCGCCCGACACGTTGCTGGATGATGTGTTGATCCCGATGCAGATTGCCACGCAGGGGCACCGTGTTGGCTTTGATCCTTCCGCACCCGCGTTCGATCCGCAGACCACCGACCCGGTGCAGGAGAAACGGCGGAAACGACGGACGCTGGCCGGGAATTTTCAGCTGCTGTTTCGCTATCCCGGCTGGATGATGCCTTGGCGCACCGGGCTCTGGTGGCAGCTGATCTCGCACAAGTACAGCCGCGTATGCGCCCCGGCGTTGATGCTGGTGATGTTCGTCTCCAACGCGCTGCTTTGCCCGAAACCGCTGTATGAATGGATCTTTTACGCGCACTGCGGATTCTACCTCCTGGCCGCGATGGGTGCCCTGCTCAAGGGGATCAAGACCAAGCTGCTTTCGATTCCGTCCGGATTTGTGTTCCTGAATCTGATGTCTGTCCTGGGGTTGTGGGACTATCTTCGCGGCACCTATCGGCAGGGACGCTGGTGAAACCGGTCCTGCTCTCGCAGCGAATGCTGGTCAATGAAACGGCGCTCGCTTAGATTGCGGCCGCCCGACCAACCGGGAATCCAACATGGTCTCCGTCGAACTTCCCTTTCGCAACACACGGTTGTTTTCCGCCCATCACCGTTGGTTTGCCGACGTGCCGGATCCGGCGGACAAGTTGAAGTTTGTCTATTACTACCAATGCCGGTCGAACCGGGAACACGCCGGGTTTCAGCGCGAACTCAAGTTCACCAAGCTGCTCGACATCACCCGCGGTGAAGATGCGATTCTGGCGGCATTTTCCAAGACCACCCGCTACGAGGTGCGACGTGCGGGCAAGGAAGACCTGGAGTTCACCACCATCGACGATCCCAAGGTGTTCGAGAAGTTTTACAATGAATTCGCTGAAGCGAAGGATCTCGGTCCGATCAATCCGATCGTGTTGGAACGTTACTGGCCGGTCATGCGCGTGACGCAGATCGCGCGCGACGGTGAGGTGTTCGTGATGCACGGTTACATTCTCGACCGGGAGAACAGTCGCATAAACCTGAACTGGTCCGCTTCCCAATTTCGCGGCATGGACGACAAGGAACGACGGCGCCTCTACGGTCGCGCGAATCGCCGGCTTTATTTCGAGGACATGCTGTTGTTCAAGAAGGACGGTTACGCCTGCTATGACTTCGGCGGCTATGCCAAGGGCACGGCCGACAAATCCCTCGCGGCGGTGAACGAGTTCAAGGACAGTTTTGGTGGTGATTTGGTGGAGGAGAGCAATTACATTTCGCTCGCGTTACGCACCTTGCGGGGTGTCAAGCGACTGATCGGACGCGGATGAAGCATGTGGATCAAACGTAAAATCGCTCCCTTGCTCTACTGGGGCGCGCACGTTTCAGGATACTCGCTGCGCAAGATCCGCGAGACTCCGGGCGCTCGCATTCTCATGTATCACGGTGTCGGCACGAAGGACTGCACGACGCGGGTGTTTCGCAAACAGATTGAGTTTCTGCGCCGGCAGTTCGACATCGTTTCGCTCGCTGTCCTCACCGAGAATCTTGAGAAGCAGCATCCGGACCTGCGCAACCAGGTGGCGCTCACCTTCGACGACGGACTCTGCAACAATCTCACCTACGCCTATCCGATCCTGAAAAAGCACAATGCGCCCGCGACATTCTTCATCTGTCCCGGCCTGATCAATGGCGGTAAATGGCTTTGGACCCAGGAGATGCGCGCGCGATTGCGGCGTATGAATCCGTTGGCCTACGCCAAACTCGCGGACAGTCTTGGTCGGCCGGCACAGAACCTGAACCAGGTGGTGGCCTGGATGAAGACCCTGCCGACCCGTTCGCGTCTGCACGTGGAGGAGATCATCCGGGATGCGACGCCGACCTGGCGACCGAAGCGCAAGCAGGAGATCGCCAACAACCTGATGACCTGGGATGAAATCAAGTCTCTCGATCCGAAACTGATCACCATCGGTGCGCATTCGACGAATCATCCCATTCTGGCAAACTGCTCGCGCGATGAACTCGAGCACGAGGTGGTGGATTGTCAGACGATCATCGAGAAGCACATTCTCAAGCCGGTGAACTTCTTCTGTTACCCGAACGGCGACTTCAATCCGGACGTGACCGAATTTGTCCGCCGAGCCTATCGCAGTTCCGTGATCACCAAGCCGGGTATCATCACCGAGGAAGTGAAACTGCACCAGATTCCCCGTCTCGGGACCTGCCAGAACATGCCCCATTTTCTGTGGCGGATGCACCGCCCCACCTCCTGACATGGCCGGCGTCATCGAAACTGCAAAATACTGGCTGCCTACCTATCTGAAGCAGCGACCGGCGCCGTTGCCGGTGGGTATCAAGGACGTGATCATCAGCGTCTGCGACCACTACGAACCGTTGCATCATGCGGACAAGGTGGAAGGCATCAAGCGGCTCGAGCGTTGGCGTGACGAATACCCGCGGGTGAACAGCGGCTTCCGGGATTTCAACGGTATCTCGCCACGGCACACGTATTTCTATCCGATCGAGCAGAACGATCCGGATCTCTTGAAACTCCTGCGCGAGATCGTCGATTCGACCAGGGGGGAGGTCGAAGTGCACCTGCACCACAAGGATGACACACCGCGCCGGTTTCAGGATCGCATGCGCAAAGGCATCGACGAGCTGCGCGAACACGGCTTCATCTGCAAGGATGCCAAAGGTCGGCCGCGATTTGGTTTTGTGCATGGCGACTGGGCCTTGGACAATTCGCATCCGCAAGGGAAGAACTGTGGGGTGAATCACGAGATCAAGTTCCTGCGTGATCTGGGTTGCTACGCCGACTTCACCATGCCATCGGCGCCGGACCATACGCAGACGCGTACGATCAATCGGATCTACTACGCTTGTGACTCGGAGAAGCCCAAGTCCCACAACCTCGGCGTGGAGGCCCGGGTGCTGAGTTCCGGTCCGCTGGCGGAAGATGATTGTGAACCGCGCTTCGGCGACCTGTTGATGGTTCAGGGGCCGTTGGCCTTGAACTGGCGTCGACGCAAGATGGGCATCATGCCCCGTGTGGAGAACGCGGACATCACCAACGCCAATCCGCCGACCGCGATGCGCATGGCCCTGTGGACGAAGATCCACGTGCACGTGGTAAACCGTCCCGAGTGGATCTTCATCAAGCTGCATACCCACGGAGCTTCGCCGCCGAACTCGAACGTGTTTCTGGGTGATCCCTACAAGCGGTTTCACGAGCACCTCGCCAAGGAGTATTCCGCCGACAAGAGCTGGCGGTTGCACTATGTGACTGCTCGGGAGATGGTGAACATCATCCACGCTGCGGAAGACGGTCATTCCGGCAATGCCGGCAAATTCCGCGATTATCGGTACAGGCTTGAGAACAGCCCCGGATTGTGAAGATCCTGTTCGTTTCCAATCTCTTTCCCGACGCCTCGGATCCTGTCCGCGGTCGGGTCAACGCGACGTTGCTGCGTTATATGGCAGAGAAGGCCGAGGTGCGGGTGGTGGGATTGCGGCCAAGCGTGCCGTTCATCGGGAGGAACTTCGATCGCCTGAAACCCTGCCCGGAAGATGAGGTTCTCAAACCTGTGTATCGCACGGTGGCCTACGTCCCGAAGGTGGGCAGCCGCGTGAATCATCGGTTGTTGGCCGCCCGGGCCGAGGCGACCCTTCATCGGGTGAAGTATGATTTCCCGTTCGATGTGATCCTTTGCTCCTGGCTCTACCCGGATGTTTGCGGCGTTGCCCGACTGGCTCGGGGCCTTGAGCGTCCGGTGGTTGGCATCTCGCAGGGGACAGACACTCATCAGTATCTCAAGAACCGGTTTCGGAGGAAACTGATTGTGCGCACCTCCAATGCCATCGGCGGTGTCATCACGCGGAGCCAGGACATTGCGAAACGACTCCGAGAGGCGGGCGTGAAACCGGAGAAGCTGTTTCCGATCTACAACGGCGTGAACAACGACATCTTTAGACAGGGCGATCAGGCGGAGGCCCGAAAGGAACTCAACCTGCCGGCTCAAGCCAAGATTATCACCTACGTCGGCAATTTCCTGAAGATCAAGAATCCGCTGCTGCTGGTCCGAGCACACGCGACCTTGGCGCGGAAGTATTCCGATCAACCGGTTCATCTCGTGATGATTGGGGCTGGTCCACTGAAATCAGAAATCGAGACTGCCGTACGCGAGGAGGCTACGGCAAAAGAGGTCCATCTCGTCGGTCAGAAACCCGTCTCGGAAGTTGCCCGCTGCATGCAGGCGGCAGACATCCATTGCATTCCGAGCGACAACGAGGGGGTTCCCAACGTTGCCTTCGAAGCCTTGGCCTGCGGCAGGCCGGTGGTGGCTACCCGGGTCGGCGGCATTCCAGAGATAGTAGATCAGGACTTCCTTGGAAAGCTGGTCGAGAAAGGAGATCGGGCCGGCATGGCTGAGGCGTTGGAGGAGATGCTGCAAAATCCCCGATCGAGCGGCAAAATTGCGGATCATGCGGGGCAGTTTTCTTGGCCCAAGACGGTCGATGGGTACCTGAAAGTTCTCGAATCTGCGGTCGCGGGATGAGAGTAGTTCGAAGGGAAGCCACTTTTTCACAAATATCCCTTGTCAAAGGATCTTCGACTGGTATTTTTCCCGCCCTTTTATGAAAGCGGACATTCATCCTAACTATCAGGACGCCGAGATTCGGTGCGCATGCGGCAACGTCATCAAGACGAAATCCGTTCGGCAGGACACGTTGATCGGCATCTGCAACGTCTGCCATCCTTTTTACACCGGTCAGCAGAAATTCGTCGACACCGCCGGCCGCGTTGACAAGTTCCAACAGCGCGCCGCCAAGACGGCCGCCGCCCAAGCTGCCCTCAAGGAAGCCCGCGGCAAGAAGAAGAAGCGCTAGTTGCCTTTTCGAAAATCCGCCCGCAAGCCGATTTCGGCCTGCGGGCGGATTTCTTTTTGTCCGCCCATTTTTCTGCAATCGGCCGCAATTCCTTTCTCCTGATCGATGGAATACGAATCCCACATAGAGACTTTCCGCAAACGCTACGCTGAAGTTGAAGCCAACCTCAGCGATCCGGAGGTGTTCGGCGATGCTCAGAAATCCCAGGAATTGACGCGTGAATTCTCCCGGCTGAAACGTTTGGTGGAGGTGGGGGAAAACTACCTCCGATCGAAATCGGAGCTGGCGGACAACCGTGAAATGTTGACAGCGGAGGAAGAAGGCTCTGAGCTGGCGGAGATGGCGGCGGAAGAGGTCAGTCGTCTGGAGGGCGAGGTGAATGCAGCGGAGCTTGCCCTGCGCGAGGGACTGTTGCCGCCGGACCCGACTGATTCGCGCAATACGATCATCGAGATCCGCGCCGGAGCCGGAGGCGATGAGTCGTCGTTGTTCTCCGGAGATCTGTTCCGCATGTATACGCGCTATGCGGAAGGACGTGGCTGGAAAGTGGAGCCGATGGATTCCAGTCCTAGCGATCTGGGGGGGTTCAAGGAAGTCATCTTTGCCGTGACCGGGGAGGATGTCTACAAGCAGCTAAAGTTCGAAAGCGGCGTGCACCGGGTGCAGCGCGTGCCGGCCACCGAGGCGTCCGGGCGGATTCACACCAGCACCTGTACGGTGGCGGTGTTGCCGGAGGCGGAAGAGGTGGATCTCGAAATCAAGCAGGACGATCTCGACATTTCCATCTGTCGCGCATCCGGACCGGGCGGGCAGGGGGTGAACACCACGGATTCCGCGGTGCAGATCATTCACAAGCCGACCGGCGTGACGGTTCGCTGCGCCGATGAGCGTTCCCAGTTGAAGAACAAGGCCAAGGCCATGAAGGTTCTCCGCTCGCGTCTGTTGGAACAGAAGATCGCCGATGAACAGGCCAAGTATGCGGCCGAGCGGAAATCGCAGGTGGGGACCGGTGAGCGCAACGAACGCATCCGTACCTACAACTTTCCCCAGAACCGTGTGACCGATCACCGCATTGATCTCACGCTCTACAGTCTGCCGCAGATGATGGAAGGCGAACTTGACCCGGTGATCGAACCGCTCCTGGCTGATCTCGTCTCCAAGCGCCTCGCAGCCTTGCAGGAATAGGGACGAAGAATCCCACCGGAGTTGTTGATCGCTGACGCTACAGGTGTCAGTTCTTCTGCTCGTTCAGTGCCCAGTCGTAGTCGGTGTATTCGATGCGGAAGTCAGGACGCAGTTGTTTGCTGACGGCGCGGGGCAGGTAATCCTGGATGAAGCCGATCACGGAGCCGGACTTCTTTTCGAAGTCTTCGTCGAACCATTTGAAGATGGGAGAGAGGTGGACTCTTCGGTTGCCGACATCCACTCGGTTCTTTGCTGGATTGGCCAGAAACCTCCGGCCTTGTTCGACAAGTTGTTTGTCCAGTTGATCCGCGCGATAGGCTTCGTCTCGCAGTGGCGGGCATCCTTTGGCTGCGCAGACGAGGGCAAAGTGGATTTCCGGCACCTCGTAGTTCTTGCGCAGGATCTCGTGTTCGATGTGCCCGAGGGAAACGGTCTTGCCAAACAGCGGAACGAACTTCTTCCGCCAAGCTGCACCGGGTAGCCAACCGATCTTTTTGATGCTCGCGATCGGATGGTTGTCGATGATCAGCTGCAGGGTCTGCACATTGTAGAGGTTCAACAGGTAAGCGATCTGTTGGCTTTCATTCCATCGTGTGAACTCTTTCTGGGAGACTTTGGACAATGTCTTGAGATACGCCTTCAGTTTGGCTGGCGAGCCCTTCAGGCGTGAGTAGTTCACGAGGTGTTGCGAGGAGACGTGTGCCTTGAGAATTCGAGAGAACTCTTCATGGGTATGATCGAATCCGGCGGCCGATATCGATCCCTTGAGGAGTGCCAGGAACATCAGGGCCAGGATCATTCGCACCATATGAATGGGAAGATGGAGGGCGATGGATTATTCCCAAGCACAATTTGCTTCTTTGAAATCGTTTGCGCGGATTCAATGCCCGCGCTTGAGCGAAATCGAACTCACAGAAAAGCTGTTGGCCGACGCCGGTGGTTGGCAGGCCATGAAGGAGGCGCGCGGGATTCACAAGGCCGGCCGGGTGCTGGCCGCTTCCTGGGAGCCGCCGCGATTGGTGGGCGAGGTGCAAGGCGGTGCCGGACCGCTGAAGAGCGGCCTGATCATCAATGACGAGATCGACATCGAGAACCTCTGCACCTGCATGGAGAATCGGCGATGGGGGCGCATTTGTGGTCATTCGATCGCGGTGGGGTTGCAGATCCTACACCCGCCCAAGGAAATTGAATCGAAGGCGGAGGATGTCGCCCCAGTGGCGAAATCAATCCGACTGGAGGAATGCCTCAATTTGGCGGATTTGCCGAAAGATGGCGATGTGGCGGAATTGCACATCATCATTCCGCCGAACTTCGATACGGCGTTGCTGGGTGGCAAGGCGACCCTTTGTTTTGAGTTTGAAGAGTCAGGCAAGCGGCGACCTCTGAATCTGGTTCCCCAGTGCAAGCCGCTTTGGTGGAGTGACGGTGACCGGGCCGTGCTGCAACACCTCGTCGAACGGACGGACGGAGAGCTGCCATCGATTCTGCCTCACGATCTCGGTGAATTCGGCGAGTTGTTGTCCCAGCTTGCCGGCAGCGAAAATGTGACCTTGGGGCGGAAGGCATCGGCGTCGATCAGCGCGGAGCCGTATCCCCTGCGGATGCGGGCGAAATTGCACGACGATGGCGAGATCTCTTTGGGCGCCGAATTGCCGGAGCCGGCACCGATGATCTTACCGGGGGCGGAATTCTGGACCTTTGCCGAGGATGTCTTCCGCCGTCTTGATTTGCCACCGGGTGGCGCGGCGTTGTTGCAGGGCAGTCAACGGCTGAAACGGGAGCAGGTTGCCGGTTTCCTTGAGTCACAATACCCGCTCATGATGTCCGCCGGATCGCTCGACGCGGACTTCGATCTGACGGATTTTCAGTTTGTGGCCGGCGATCCGGTCATTCGCCTTGGGCTGGAAGGTGGGCTGGCCCGATTGAAAGCGACCCTGAATGCGGGATACGACGATCTCATCTTTGATCTTTCCGAATCGGCTCTGAACGGTTCGTGGATGCCGTTGGATGATCGGCCAAAGTCCTATTTGCGGCGAGCGGTTCAGATTGAACAGGAGGCGGTTGCGCGTCTGGTGCGAAACGGATTTGTCGGCCCGGACAAAAATGGTCAGTGGGAATTGCGTGGTGAAAACGAAGTGCTGCGTTTCTTCGCCATTGAGTATCCCCGACTGCAGAAGCTCTGGGAGGTTTCGCTGCAGGAACGGCTGGATTGGGCTTTGGACAAGAAGGTCGAGCGGATTGTGCCGGCCTGTGAGTTCACGCCGAGCGGTGAGGAGTGGTTTGATTTTGCGGTCAAGTATTCGACCGACGCCGGTGAACGCTTTTCCAACGCGGACATCCAGAGATTGGTTCTCGGCGGTCAGTCTCATACGAAGCTGAAGAACGGTAAGATCGGGCTGCTGGACACCGGGGCGGTGGAAGAGTTCCAGGAGGCGTTGGTGGATGCAGCGCCGGACCAGACCGATGCCGGTTATCGTCTGCGATCGGAACAAACGGACTTCATTGCTTCGACGGTTGGTGGACGAAACGGCTGGCAGGTGTCGTTGCCGAAGGCGTGGCAGAGGCGGTCGGATGAAACGGCAATCGCTGAACTGGGTCCGTTGCAGAAAGTGCTACGGCCATATCAGGTTGAAGGCGCGCGGTGGTTGTTGAAGCTCCGGGCAAAAGGATTCGGTGGAATCTTGGCCGACGAAATGGGTCTTGGCAAAACGATCCAGACCTTGGCCGCATTGGGGGCTACACGGAGGTCGTCAGGTGAGAAATCCAGACCGTGTCTGGTGATCTGTCCGACCACCCTGGTCTTCAACTGGGCTGCCGAAGCGGAGAAGTATACGCCGGAGTTGAAGGTGCTGGTGCTGCAAGGATCCAAGCGCATGGAACGATTCAAGGAAATCGATACGCATGATCTGGTGGTGACCTCGTATGCGTTGATCCGGCGTGACTGGGACGTGTATGACACGCAGGAGTTCGATACGGTGGTTCTCGATGAAGCGCAACACATCAAGAACCGCAAGACACAGAACGCCCAGGCAGTGAAGGCTATCAAGTGTCACCATCGGTTGGTGCTGACCGGTACACCGATGGAGAACTCGGTATTGGATCTCTGGTCAATCTTCGATTTCCTGATGCCGAACTATCTCGGCGCGGCGCAGGACTTTCGCGAGCGCTACGAACTGCCCTTGTCCAAGGGACCGGATCCGGGATTGCAGGAGCGCCTGGGTCGACGGGTGAAGCCGTTCATTCTGCGGCGTCTCAAATGCGACGTGGCCAAGGATCTGCCGGACAAGCTCGAACAGGTCAGTTATTGCGAGCTCACCTCACAGCAGCGTGGTGTTTACCAACAGGTTCTCGAAGCGGGTCGAAAGGAAGTTCTGGACGCGGTGGGCAAGGACGGTTTTGGCAAAAGCAAGATGGTGATCTTCAACGCCTTGCTCCTCATGCGGCAGGTGTGTTGCGACCTGCGGTTGTTGAAGCTGGATGAGATCGATGCGGCGGGGGCCTCCGGCAAGCTGGATCTCTTTGGTGAACTTTTGGAAGAAGTGATGGATGGTGGACATCGGGTGCTGGTGTTCAGCCAGTTTACTTCAATGCTGGACCTCCTGGCGGAGCGACTGGAGGAAGTAGAAACTGATCATTGTCGGCTGGATGGTTCCACGCGCAATCGTGGTGAGGTCGTGTCGCGTTTTCAGAGCTCCGACATCCCCGTCTTTCTCATCAGTCTCAAGGCGGGCGGTGTCGGCCTCAATCTCACCGGAGCGGACACGGTCGTCCATTTCGATCCCTGGTGGAATCCGGCAATTGAGGATCAGGCCACGGACCGGGCGCACCGCATCGGGCAGCAGAACGTGGTGACGAGCTACAAATTGATCGCGCGCGACACGGTGGAAGAGAAGATCCTGCGGTTGCAGGAGAAGAAACGGGATGCCATTCGCATGATCTTCGGCGAGGGTGAAGCCATGACCGATGCGTTGACCTGGGAGGAGGTTCGTGAGCTCTTCAACTAGCAACGCCACCGATGAGCTGTGCACGAACTGCGGCATCTGCTGCGATGGAGTACTGTTTTCGTCGGTGATCTGCGATACCGCAACGGAGGCGCGCCGCATGGAGGGTCTTGGCGTGGAATTGCGACACGACGACGAAGTCGTGTCGTTCAAGCATCCGTGTGCCTGCCTGGATGGTACGAAGTGTTCCGTGTATGAGGATCGTCCCGCGCGTTGTCGTCGCTTCGAATGTGAACTGCTCAAGCGCGTTCAGAATGGGGAGCGAACCGTAGACGACGCGTTGTCGACCGTGGCGGATGCCAAATTGCGAGTGGAGAAGTTCAAGCAACTGCTCAGGGATCTCGGTCAGACGGATGAAACCATGGCGCTCGCATTCCGGTGGAACGCCCTCGAAGACAACTCGGCGGAAAGGTCGCAGGAATGGTGGGACAGTTACGCGGATGCCTTGCTGACGGTGAGGGAAATGCAGGCTTACCTGAAGGCGGAGTTCTACGAGACGTGGACCGAGGGCTGAGTGGATCGCTTGCGCTGGCGCGCGAATCTGCTTTCATCGACGCCGATGTCGGAACAGTCATCAAGCCCTGCTGCAATATCCGTTGAAGATATCGAATCGGCGGCCGGACGAATTCGTGGCCATGTTGTGAATACTCCGTGCGTGTTCAGTGAAAGGTTGTCGCAGCAGTTGAATTGTCGAGTTCATTTCAAGGCGGAGAATCTGCAGCACATTGGTGCATTCAAGGCGCGAGGGGCGGTGAATGCAGTGTTTTCGTTGAGTGATGAGGACGCGGCCAAGGGGGTGGTCACGCATTCATCGGGCAACCACGCGGCGGCTCTTTCTCGTGCGGCTTCGTTGCGTGGAATTCCTGCTCATGTAGTGATGCCGCGTGATTCGGCCCCGAACAAGATCGAGACGGTCCGGTCCTTCCGCGTGGAACCGGTTCTGTGTGAACCGGATGCGGATTCGCGGGCGAACACCTGTATGGAACTGCAGGCACAGACCGGCGCTACTCTCATTCATCCCTACGACAATCCCTTCGTCATGGCCGGGCAGGGGACGGTGGGCTTGGAGATCTTGGAACAGGTGACAGAGATCGATGTCGTTCTGGTACCTGTCGGGGGCGGAGGATTGCTGTCGGGCGTGTTGACCGCGATCAAGGCCCGCAATCCGGACATTGAGGTGGTCGCGGCCGAACCTGTCTGGGCCGATGACGCCGCCCGCAGCCTGCAATCCGGAACTATTGAGATGCCGTCCCGCTATGACACGATTGCCGATGGCTTGCGGACGCCGTTGGGAGAGCTGACCTTCCCGATCATTCGCGAACTGCTTGATGACATCATCTTGGTGGAGGAATCGGCGATCCGCGAAGCGACCGACAAGCTGATGAAGGAGGCTCATCTGGTTGCCGAACCGTCAGGCGCGGTGACCTTGGCGGCACTGTGTTCTCAGCGTGAACGGTTCGCCGGGCGCAACGTGGTCGCCGTCGTGTCGGGTGGAAACCTGGATCTGATGAATTGGAATCCATCGATGGGTGGTTTAGCTATCGGCGAGCAATGAAGGGAAACGCTCTGTGGGTTCCGTTTCCAATAAACCAGTGATCGCGGCATCGACGGAGCGATGCCCTCCATTGCGCTGGCGAACGCGACGAAATTGCTGGCGGGGAGTTTTCGAACGCTCAAACATGTTTCATGTCCATTGAATGTGGCTCCCATTCCCGTGTTTCCCGTCGCGGCGCGGTCAAGAGCGCAGGTCTGTTGCTCGCAACCGGAGGTCTGGCAAATTCTGCCCCGGTCACGAAATCGTCCGACGCATTCACCGAACCCGCACGTGAACTGAAGATTGCGGACGATGTGGATGTCATCGGTTGCGGTGCGGGACCGGCCGGTGTGGCAGCTGCCATCAGCGCTGCCCGTCAAGGTGCCAAAGTGAGGCTCTTTGAAGCACACGGTTGTCTGGGAGGCATTTGGACGGCGGGACTGCTCGGCTGGTTGATTGACTTCGACAAGCCGGGATTTACGCGCGAGCTCGTTTCGACCTTGCGTGAGCGCGGCGCGCATCGAGGTGAGGGGACGACCAGCATTTCCTACGAACCTGAGGAGATGAAGGCGTTGCTGGAGGAATTGTGCACCAAGGCGGGAATCAAGCTGCAAGTCCACACGCGGGCGGCTGCGGCGTATTGTGAAGCAGATCGCCTGCGAACGGTGATCACGGAATCCAAGTCAGGACGACAGGCATGGCGCGCAAAAGTGTTCATAGACACGACCGGTGATGGGGATTTGGGCGCGTTGGCGGGTTGTGATTGGGAGATCGGTCAGGCGGACGATTGTCCCTGCCAGCCGATGTCGATGTGCGCCTTGCTCGTGGTGAAGGACGCGAAGGAGCTGGCCTACGTCATTCACGGCTCGGGCAAGGGACATGGAAAAAACAACTCGGAGACGAAACGGAATTTCCTCAAGGAGATCCGGCGGGCGGGCTTCGATCCATCTTATGGCATGCCTACGATGTTTCCCGTACGGGACAATCTCGTGGCGGTGATGATCAATCACGAATACGGCATCAAGCCGTTCGAGGCGGATCGAGTGACTGAAGCGACCCTGCGGGCACGGGCGGAGATACATGGAATTGTACATGGGCTGCGGAAGCAGGGTGGGCCGTGGGAAGGGGTGCAACTCGCGGCGACTCCGGAGCAGATCGGCATCCGTGATGGGCGGCGGATTCGGGGACGCTATGTCGTTTCGACGGAAGATTTGTTGAAAGGTGCCCGACACCGGGACGCGATCGTAAGGCCCACGTTTACGGTCGACGTGCACGCTTTGACCCGGGAGGACAATGCGAAGAAGGCTTACTCAAACGCCGGTGTTAAGATGAAACCGTATGACATTCCATTGCGTTCGCTCATCGCGCGAGACGTGGATGGACTGATGATGGCGGGGCGTTGCATCAGCGGGGACTTCATTTCGCACGCCAGCTATCGAGTGACCGGCAATGCCGTCGCGATGGGCGAGGCTGCCGGTGTGGTGAGCGCGTTGGCGGTGAAGAGCAACCTGATGCCGCACAATCTCGAGTGGAAAAAGATTGCACCGGTGTTGGCCAAAGTGAGGGCGTAGTCGCCGGGTTTCCATACTAGCGACAACGGTCGTCCCGATTGGTGGGGAGAGCGTGCTCGCGAGTACGCTCTCCCCAACGAGATTTGGAGCGCTGCCGCTGGGGGCGGATGGTGAAATGTTTAATCGAGTGGGCCGAGATCCACGCCTTCGCGGGTGATTAGGGCCATGGTTTTCTTTCCTCCGAAGAGTCTTTCGCCGGCTTCTTCTTGGCGCTTCTCCGCAATGGAGTAGAGATGTTTGACGAGTTCCATCGAATACTCGGCCGGGGAGTCGACAATCTTGTCGATGTCGAAGTCCTTGCCGATCGGCTTGTTGATGAATTCGCGGAGGTATTTGAAGCCGCCGCCGCCCATTACCAGTTGCTTGTGCGGCATCATTGCCGTGCGGACCCGGTTGTGACCGGAGTATTGCCAGACGAGTTCGCTTATCTCCGGGTTGGAGGTGCAGGGCCAGAAGCCGGTGAACCACAGCCCAAACAGATTGCGGTGCCTGGAACTCTTGAGGGTCTGACTGACGACGGAATCTAGGCGTTCGACGCACCGGGCCATGGCGACGTTCAGTCCTTGGTTCCAAGAGCGAACCTGTTGCTTCTGAAAACTCGGGCCGGTGAGGACGGAACCTACCTGCAGCTTGCCAAGTTCGTTCTGACCGTGGTGGGCGATGACGCAGGGGAGGTCGCCGATCTGAAACAGTTTCACCAGATCGAGGTGTTCGACCACGGTTTTCTCGTCGGTCTTGCGCAGGGAGATGCCGTCGGCAAGGAGAACGACGAAATCCTTTCCACGGGCGCCGAGAAGTAGTGACATGGATTGAGTGTGGGGTCACCTCTGCCAAGGCGGAACGGAAATCTCGACCACGGAATACCCTCACCGCGCCGAATCAGGCTTGGTGCCTACTCCGTGTCTTTCGTGCTTGTCTGGTCATTGAGCCATGAGCCGCCGAGGGCTTGGATGAGGCGGACCGAGGCAAGCAGGCACTCGCTGGTGAGCGTCGCTTCCCGGGCGGCGGCCTGGAGGCGTGTGCGTTCGGCGGAGATGAAGTCGAAGTAGTTGGTGAGACCGATGTCAAAGCGGTCCCAGGCAGCCAGCGCTGATTCAGTGGCAGATTGGAGAGCGTCGCGTTGCAGGGCGTGTTCGCGGGTATAGCTGTTGGTATCCAGCAGGGCATCGTCGACTTCCTTCACGGCCGTCAGGAAGCTCGATCTGAACTTCTCGGCGGCTTCACGGAATTGGGCCTTGGCTTGGGCGACGGCGTTCTTGCGCAGCTTGTACTGGAAAATTGCGATGTCGACTTCGGGGCCAAGATCGAAAGTGCCGCTGTCCGCTTCGAAGAGATTGTTCGCCTTCAGACTGGCAACCCCTCCGCTGCCGACGAGGCTGATCTTGGGCAGGAAGTCGGCCTTGCGAATGCCGACCTGCACGGCCGCGGAACGGAGTTGTCGTTCGGCGGCGAGCAGATCCGGGCGTCGGGCGAGGAGATCGGAAGGCAGGCCGGCAGGAACTTCGGGAACGGCTGGCAATGGCGTCGGATTCATCGCGGGCAGCTTGGATGGCATGGTGCCGGTCAAGATGGCGATTGCGTGGAGGAGTTTTCTGGTATTCCGCTTGGATGCTTCGAGTGCGGTCTGGGCGTTCTGGAGTTCCAGCTTGGCATTGGACACATCGGACTGAATTCCCTGACCGACTCTCAATCGGGCTTCCTGCATCTTCAGATGCTCAGCGGCCAGGTCGCGGGACTGTTGCAGGAGGTTTAATTCCGTCTGAGCTGCCCGATGGGCGAAATATTGCTGTGCCAGGCTGGCTTGGAGAGAGAGCAGGACATCGTAGTAGTTCACCGCTTCGGCTTCGGCGCGCAGGCGGTCGCGTTTGACCGATGCGCGGACCCGGCCCCAGAGATCGAGTTCCCAGGTAGCGCTCGCACCCAACATGAAGCGGTTGTATTCCGGTGTCGCGATGGGGAAGAGCAGGTTGTTGATGGAATCCCGCCGGCGTCCGCTGCTGACGTTCCCCCGGATCGTCGGATAGGTGGGACCACGGGTGATGCCCATGGCGGCGTAGCTTTGGTCGACCCGCGCCAGCGCTGCGGCGGCATCGGGGTTGGCGGCATTCAGTTTGACGATCAAGGCATCCAGCGTCGGGTCGTTGAACAGGGTCCACCATTCCTCGATCATGAGCGGATCGACCGTATCGGTGGAATGGCGGTAGACACCTTCGGCCGGAGGAATCCCTTCGTCAGCATCGAGGCTCATCCGTTCGGTCACACTGCGGCAGCCGATGCTTGAGACCGCCATCATCAGCAGCAGCAAGATGAGGGCAAGCATGCCTGGATTGGAGCCGCGGACGCCCTGAACGACGGCCAAGAATGGGCGTCCCACGGCAGGAAGGCGCAGAGCTCTCACGTGGCCACCTCCGCGGCTGGCTTCGTGGGTTTGAATGCGGCGAAGAAGACGCTCAAAACCGCGGGCACGAGGATCAAGGTGAAGATCGTGGAAATCAGGAGTCCGCCGACGACCACCGCACCGAGGCCGCGGTATAATTCAGAACCCGCGCCGGGCAGCAGCACGAGTGGGAGCATGCCGCCGACGGACGTGAGTGAGCTCATGAGAATCGGGCGAACCCGCGTGCGGATGGAGGCAATGATGGCCTGGTCGGGTGTTTCAAGGTGCCGTTTGGGGTCAGACATGAAATTGAAGGTCTGATGTATGATCAGGATGGCATTGTTCACGACTACACCGGCCAGCAGCACAAAGCCGAGGATGCTGAGCATGTCGAGATTCTGCACCGGCATGTAGTGGTCAATCACACTCCAATGATGGACGATAGCCAGGCCGGCGAATCCTCCCAACGTCGCCAAGGGGACGGTGAGCATGATGACGATCGGTGAGGTCCAGCTCTGGAAGAGGACGACCAACACGAGGTAGACCACGAAGAAGGCGAGGAACATGGAACTGAGAAAGGTGCCCGCAATGCTGCCGTCACC
Organism: Verrucomicrobiales bacterium; assembly: GCA_038154405.1. Taxonomy (GTDB): domain Bacteria; phylum Verrucomicrobiota; class Verrucomicrobiia; order Limisphaerales; family JAYPXF01. Next base: position 18,043 of record JAYPXF010000071.1, read on the forward strand.
CAGCAACGCGGTCTTGATCTCGTTCAATTTGCCGGCGGATCCGGCGAGGCCGACGTTGATGCCCGGAGCAATGGCGCCCTGTTGGCGAAGTCCTTCGACAATCTCGTTCACTTGCTCGATGGCGGTTTCCAAGGGTTGGCCGGGTGGTGGTGTGAACTGAAGAGTGACGGCGCGGGAACGGTCTACGTGCCGAATCTCGTCAGGGCCGAGGACACGATTCACGGCGGCAACCGTGCGCAGGTCGATGACGTCTCCGGTGGGGGTGGCGATCGGTGCGTTCAGAATTCCGTCGATGGGATTCTCCGCAAACGAATGTTTGCTGATCACCTTCAGATCCCGGAGTTCACCGTTCCGCTCGTAATCACGGAAGAACAGGATGCCATCGCCGTTGGCCTGTGCGGCGAGACCGACGTCGGCGCGGGTCAGACCGACCTTCAGCAACGCGCGATCGTTCGGTTGGACCCGCAACTCACTGGAAGGCATTAGGAAGTTGGCAGGGTCCGGATTGACGCTGTAGGGCCCGAACTTGCCGATGAGGGCGAACATCAGGGCTTGTGCCGACAGGTTCACGGATTGCAGCTCGCGACCCTTGATGTCGATGTTGATGGCGGAACCAGTGTTGCCGCCCACGCGGAACAGCGGCATCTGAAACGCGAAAGCGATGGTGTCCGGGGCGTTGTGGCCGCCCGCGGCATGGTTGAGCAGCGGGATCAGGTCCTTTACCCGTTTCTTGTCGGTGGCGATGGCACCGTGAAACATCCGCCCCTCGAAGCTGACGAGGAAGTAGTTCTCTATCGGTGGCGGCAATACGCTCGGTTCCATTCCGGGAAAAGCCGGCACCTCAACCCGGCGATCTTCCTTGGGCTGATCACCACGGGTGACGGCTTCAACCTTGTATTGATCGGGTGCGGCGTCCCACGCGGGACGAATCACCGTCTCAATGCGTTTGCCCATCTTGGTGAGCTGATCAAGGTTATATCCGGGGGGAGGAATGAGCAGGCCGAACACGATGTTGCGGTTGCCCATGGGGAGATAGTCCAAGGGCGGTATCAACATGCGAATGCCAAGGATTGTCCCCACCGCGAACGCCGCGATCACCACCAGCCGCATGACCCAGCTGCGGTTGATGCCGGCCACGATGTCGGCGACGAAGTGCGGTACGAGGTGCACGATGTGCTGCATCCATGATACCGGCCCCCAGCCTCTGCGTTCGGGAACGGTGTGTTCGTCCCAGTCCGCATCTTGCGCGTCCCGGGCACGAAGAAAGCGGGCGGCCGCGGAGGGGATGACGGAAAGAGAAATGATCAGACTCAAGGCGACGGCGGCCATGATCGCGTAGGCGATGTCCTTGAAGAGCTGTCCGGCGGTTTCCTGGATCAGAAGAATGGGAAAGAACACGGCGATGGTCGTAATGGTGGACGCGACCACGGCGCCGCCGACCTCCGTGGCGCCATCATGCGCGGCGGTCTTGGCGTCTTTGCCCATCTCGAGATGGCGGAAGATGTTTTCAATGACGACGATCGCGTTGTCCACGACCATGCCGACGGCGAAGGCCATGCCGGCAAGGGAGATGATGTTCACGGTACGTCCGAGGGAGACGAGTACGACGATGGCAGCGACAACCGAGACCGGGATGGCAAGGGCGATGATGCCGATCGTGCGGAACGAACGCAGGAAGAACAGGAGCGTCAGCGTGGCCAGGACGCCGCCGTAGAAGATGTTGCTGTGGACGAGCTTGATGGCATCGCGAACGTAGGTGGTGGCG
>JAYPXF010000071.1:19817-25223 GCA_038154405.1 Verrucomicrobiales bacterium
ATGTTGTTCGAGCAGTCCGCCGGGTGCATTCATTTCGGCGAGCTCGGCCTTGATGCGGTCCATGGTGCCGATCAGGTTGCCGCCACGTTGCAGTAGGAAGTTGAAGAACGGCATCTGGTGGCCGCGGGCTCGGGCCCAGTCGGTCTTTTCCTTGTAGGTCTCAATGACTTCCGCGACGTCCCGCATGTAGACCGGACCGGAATCGTCGCGCCGGATGATCATGTTCATCACCGATTCCGCGGATTCGAAACGGCCGGTCGAGCGGATACGGATGTCGGACTTGCCTTCGACAAGTTTGCCGGCGGAGAAATTGCGGTTTGCGCTGTCGATGGCGGACTTGAGTTGAGCCCAGGTGATGCCACGCTCAGACAAGGCGGCGGGATCGACGCGCACCTGCAATTCGGAAAAGCGACCACCGCGAATGCCGACTTCGGCCACGCCTTCGAGCCGGTTCAGACGAGGCTTGATGCGACGCTCCATGAAGTCGAAAAGCGTTGTGCCATCGAAGTTGGTATCCGTGCAGGCCAGCCCGACCCACGCGATGTAGTCGACCGATTCCGGGTCGATGTCCTCGACCACCGGTTGCAGGACGGCTTCGGGGTAACCGGGCACTTCGTCGAGTTTCTGCAGCACTTCAGCCTTCGCCGATTCGAGGTCCGTGCCGGTCTCGAACTCGAGCCGTACGACACCTTGTCCCGCCTTGCTGTTGCTGGTGAGGGAGATGAGTCCGCCGACGTCACTGAGCACCTTCTCCTGCTCCTCGACGATGTCGCTCTCGATCTCCTCGGCGGATGCGCTCTCCCAGAAGGTCGAAACGGATATGACCACGGAGTCGACTTCCGGCTTCATCTGCACCGGCACGCTGGCCAAAGCCATGGCTCCGGCCAACAACGCGAGGCCGATGCCGACGGCCACCGAAATCGGCTGCCGGATGCAATAGTCGACGAGCTTCATGGGGCTGGCGGACCGCCTTGCTGATCGGGCGACTTGATCATCAACGACTGGCCAGGCATGAGCCGCTGGTTGCCTTCGACGATCACCTGGTCATTCTCGCTGAACCCGGCTTCCTGGGCGGCGATGAAGGCGCTCCCGTCGCGCTCGAACGAAATCTGCACGGGTACGGGGCGTCCGGTTGGCAGGCCTTCACCCTCCGGTGCCTGCACGACGTGAATCATGGTCCCCTGCGGTGAATGCACGACCGCGTTCAACGGGATGCGAAGGTAGTCCGCCGGTTGGCCGATGGGCACGATGCCGGTCACCGATTCACCGGGGGTCAGCTCGCGATCCGGATTCGAAAGCGTCGCGACCAGATTGAACAGCTGGCTGCGACCATCGACTTCGGGGACTCGGGTCACCTTGGTGGGGGAGAACGCTTTTCCGGTTGCGGATGGACTGACCTTGAAAGTCTTGGATTCGCTTCCCGTCCGGCCCAGATACCTTGCGGGAATGCGCAACCAGGCTTCCACCGGATCAATCGTCACGATGGTTGCGACTGGCGCACCGGCGGCCACCCATTCGCCTGGCTCCACGTGACGTGCAATGACCACGCCGGCGACGGGTGCTTTCACCTCAAGATCGTTCAACTTGATCGCCAGCAGGTCCGCCCGGCTTTTCGCTTCGGTGACGCCGTCGCTGGCGGCCTTCAACTGTAGTTCGGCAACGTGCAACGCTTTCTCTGCATCCAGAACATCGCTCTTGGAAACGGCTTTCGTGGGAGCGAGATCGCTCTTCATCTTCAGGTCGATTTCGGATCGCTGAAGCTCGGCCTTGCGTTGTTCCTGAAGGCTCTCCGCAGCGGTCACGTTTGCCTTGGCTTCAACCAACTGGGCCTTGAGGCGGCGATCATCGAGATGGGCGAGGGGAGCCTTCTGCGATACTTCGTCCCCTTCGTCGACGAGAACGCTTGCCACCGCACCGGCTTCCTGGGCGGCGACGTCGGACTTGGACAAGGCGCGCAACGTGCCGGTGACGCTCGCTTGTTCTTGGGTCAGCTCTTTCTTGACCGGTGCAACAATGACGGCAGCCGGAGGCATTTGTGGCGGACCTCCGGATCCACCCGGACCGCCTGCTCCGGCCATGGGGGCCTTTTGGATCATCTGGATCACCACCACCGTCACGACGACCAGCACGATTACGATAACGGCGATAACGGCGGCGCGATTGCCGCGGGAGGATTCGGTTTGTGCTTCGTTGTCCGCCATGGGTGAGGGCGAACGAGCATTCACGCTGACAGGGGCATCGCAAGCAGAATCGCAGGAGTGCCAGGGGGCTTCGATGGTTGACATCGTCGCGCCCAATCAGCACAACACCCGCCCATGAGTGAACTGGAAGGCAAGATTGCGGTCGTCACCGGGGCCGGTCGTGGAATTGGCAAGGCGATTGCATTGAAATTTGCGGCGGCGGGTGCGGACGTGGTTTGTGTGTCCCGCACCGCGGCAAATTCCGAGGCGGTGGCGAATGAGGTGAAGGCGCTAGGTCGTCAGGCATGGGCGTTGGCCGTGGATGTATCCGATGCCAACGCGGTGAATGATGCCGCCAAACAGATTCTGAGTGACGCCGGCAAGGTCGACATTCTCGTGAACAATGCGGGCGTGACCCGGGATGGTTTGTTGATGCGCATGAGCGAAGAGGACTGGGATACCGTGCTCACCACCAACCTCAAGGGCGCGTTCAATTTCGTGAAGGCTTTGACCCGTCCGTTCCTCAAGCAGAAGAGCGGACGCATTCTGAATGTGGCCTCCGTGATCGGATTGACCGGCAATGCCGGCCAGTCCAACTACGCGGCCAGCAAGGCGGGACTCATCGGCTTCACCAAATCAGTCGCAAAGGAACTCGCGTCACGCGGCGTCACCGTCAACGCGATCGCACCGGGATTCATTGAGACGGACATGACGGCGGCGCTGAGCGACGATCAGAAGGCGGGGATTCTGGAGCACATTCCGCTGGGTTCCCTAGGGCAGGGCGAGGATATCGCGAACGCAGCACTGTTCCTGGCGGGAGAGACCGGGCGCTACATTACGGGGCAGGTGCTGACCGTGGATGGCGGCATGGTGATGTGATTTCGCGAAAACTTATTCGAACTTTTTTCAAATTGGGGTTGACGCTCCGATGCCAACTGAATAGACACAATCGAAATTAAACGAATCAAATGGCCGACGACAAAGACATACAATCAAAAGTAGGCGATATCATCGTCGAACAACTGGGCGTGAACGCGGATCAGGTCACCAATGAAGCGAAGTTCATTGAGGATCTGGGAGCTGATTCCCTCGACACCGTTGAGCTCATCATGGCTCTGGAAGAAGAGTTCGGAATCGAAGTGCCGGACGAGGAAGCCGAGAAGCTCGTGAGCGTCGGTGACGTCGTGCGTTACATCGAAGAGAACGCCAAGTAATCCCACTCACTTTCACAGGCAGCCGGCGCCCTCCAGCCCGAGCTGCCTTTTTCTTTTATATGGCCATCAATCCTGCAGACCGTCGCGTGGTCGTCACCGGCATCGGCGTGATCAACGCGCTCGGCGATGAAATCGAACCGTTCTGGAACAACATCATCGAAGGCAAATGCGGCATCGATCGCATCACCTCCTTTGACATCAGCGACTACGCCTGCCAGATCGCGGCGGAAGTGCGTGACTTCGACCCGACGCCCGCGTTTCCATCGCCGAAGGAGGTTCGCCGCACGGACCGCTTCACCCAGTTCGGAATCTACGCCGGTTGGCGCGCGTTGCAGGACTCCGGCATCGAGATCGACAAGTGCGATCCGGATCTGATCGGGGCCTTCATCGGTTCCGGCATCGGCGGATTGGCCACCACGGAAGCGCAGAAAGAGATTCTCCTCAATCGCGGTCCGAGTCGCATGTCGCCGTTCACGATTCCAATGCTCATCCTGAACATGGCTTCGGGCATCTTCTCGATGTACTACAATCTGCGTGGACCGAACGTCGCGACTTGTTCTGCGTGCGCGACTGCGACTCATGCGCTCGGAGAAGCGTGGCGGACGATCAAGATGGGCGATGCCGAGGCGATCTTTGCCGGCGGCACGGAAGCGGCGATTGTCCCAATGGGTATCGGTGGCTTTGCCGCGATGAAGGCCTTGAGCACGCGCAACGACGATCCGCAACATGCCTCCCGTCCGTTTGATGTCGATCGCGACGGATTTGTGATGGGTGAAGGCGCGGCGGTGCTTCTGTTAGAGGAGCTCGAACACGCCAAGGCTCGCGACGCGAAGATCTATTGTGAGATCGCAGGCTATGGCAACACGGCGGATGCGCATCATCTCACCGCTCCCTCACCGGAAGGTGAAGGCGCCGGTCGTTGCATGAAGATGGCCTTGCGTTCCGCCGGCCTGAATCCCGAGGACATTTCCTATGTGAACGCCCACGGCACTTCCACGCCGCAGGGTGACAACTGCGAAATGCAGGCGTGCAAGGGTGTGTTTGGCGATCATGCTAAAGACCTTGTGGTCAATTCCACGAAGGGAGCCACGGGTCATCTTTTGGGTGCGGCCGGCGCCACGGAAATGGCCCTGTGCGCCAAGGCGTTGGAGAAACAGATTTCGCCACCGACCATCAACGTGGAAAACCAAGATCCGCAATGTGATCTGGATTGTGTGAAGGATGGCGCCCGGAAGATGAAGATCGATGCCGTGCTGAACAACTCCTTCGGTTTTGGCGGCCACAATGCAACTGTCGCTGCCAAGCGCTTCAATGGCTGATCCTCAACCTCAAATTTCTTTCGTAGCGGAATTGGCACAAAACTCCGACTGCGGTCGGGATGAATCCGCACCTTCCTCTACCGGTTCGAAGCGGCCGCGAGAAAAGCGAATCTGAAAACTCTCTCTTGAAAAGGGGTGGCGCCGGGAAGGGCAGAGTTTCCCGGCGCCTGTTTCTGCCCATTCTCAAAAAAGCGGTCCCACAGCCGAATGTCCGCTTTCCCGTGAACGGCAAATCTTGTGCGCCCGTGACGGGCGGCGGGTAATAGGTAGCCCATTCCCCCACCGTCGCGTATCGGTAAATTTCTGAGAGCTCAATGAACCGGCGGATCGAGCCGGGCGTGGTGGGTGCGCGAGGGATTGATGCGCTGGCAGAATCGCCTGACCACGATGTCGAGAAACACCACGGGCTTCTCAGGAAAGTTGACCTTGATGTTTTGTCCGGCGGCGGTTTTGAGAAGACTTGGTTTGTTGTGCATGGTGTTTGTCGGTGTGGGAATCAAGCTACGCCGTAAACGTGGATTCTCAATCGGGGGAAATCCCTTAGTTTTGCATGGGGGGATCTTCGGAGGTCTCGGACAACTCGAGAAACTGGCGTTTTAGTGGGCGTATCACTTGTTGCCTCAAAAGTAAATGACACCCAAGGAGCCCGGAGGGCCACTGGAGTGCAGGGGCGGCAAAAGGATCGCCCGGAGC
>JAYPXF010000072.1:0-25196 GCA_038154405.1 Verrucomicrobiales bacterium
CCTGTGAAGGCATAGCCAGCAGATTTACAGTCTGCCCTCGTTGACCGCTTGAGTATCCCACCAACCGGAAAGGGGCGGCGATTGAGCCGAAATCCGGCGGGCAAGTCAAGAGTCAACCGTGAACCGGTTTGCGGCCGGTTCATGGCAATTCATCGCCATTCCGCGCGGTTCCGGCCGGTCAGACCACGGCCAGGCTGTTGCGGTAAATGGTCGGGGAGTGACCGACGATGCGTTTGAAGACGCGGTTGAAGTGGGTCAGGGACTGGAATCCGACCTGGTAGGCCACTTCGGAAATGCGGGCGTGGAGGTCTTGCAGGCGTTCCTTGGCGACCTCGATCCGTTTGCGGCAGAGGTATTCACTGAAGTTGATGCCGGTGGTGCTTTTAAAGAGTTTGCAGAGGTAGAACATGCTGACGTGGGCGTGCTTGGCGACGTCGTCCAGGCAGATGTCCTCGGTGTAATTCTCTTCGATGTAGTCCTTGGCGCGGGCGATGATCGGGTGATCGGCGGATTCGCTCTGCATGACGATCTTGTTGGCGAGCAGGCCGAGGTGCTGGGAGAAGAGGGTCAGCATCGCCATCACGGAATTGTAGCGGGAGGAATCCCAGGCGGGTGTGTCATTGAATTTTGCGGCGGCATCTGCATCGTCGAAGTCCACGCCGAGATCTCCAGCATGCCGAGCGCCTTGTCGATGAGCTTTTCCGCACGGGTTTCCTTGAAGACTCGTGGAAGGATGCGATCCCGTCTTCGCGGGTTCAGGCTCCACCAGAATGCAATTGAAGAGGTTTCTGTCGCGGACGGTCCAAGAATGGTTCCGCCGCTATCCATGATACCGACCAAACTCCTTCCCGCCCTCGCCGTGCTGATGCCGGGTTTTCTATCAGCCGCCACACTCAACGTGCCCGGCACATACGGCACCATCCAGGCAGCGATCGACACGGCTCGCTCTGGCGACACGGTCCTGGTGCGGGCCGGGACTTATCGTGAAGCTCTTCGCCTCCGGGATGGCGTCAGGTTGAAAAGCGTCGGCGACGATGCCCCGGGCAAGACCGGTCTCCAACGCGCCGAGGCCACCATCATTGACGGTCGTGGTCTGCCGTTGAGTGCCACCGGTGTGCGCATGGCTGCCGGTGCCGTGCTGGACGGCTTCACGGTCGCCAACTTCGGCCGCTACGACGAGGCCAAATGGCGGCATCATCACCAGACCAGCGGCAACGAGCAGAAGTACGAACACATCGGCGTCGCCGGCAACGCGGGCATCCTCATCCAGGGTGTCACCTGCGAAGTGCGCAACAACATCGTGCATCACATCGGGCGCAGTGGCATCGGCATCGAAGGCGCGCCGGGCAAAGACGTTTCGCCCGTGATCGTGGCCAATCATTGTTACCGCAACATGGGAGGCGGTATCGGTTCCATGAAGGGTTCCACGGCGATCATCTCCAACAACGTCTGCTTCGAGAACTTCTTCGCCGGGATCGGTCACGACAACGCGAGTCCGTTGGTGGTTTCGAATCTCTGTTATGCGAACATCCGCGCCGGCATCGGCATCAGCGAAGGTGCCTGTCCGACTGTGCGTTCCAATCTCTGTCATTCGAACCGTCGCGCCGGCATCGGCATCCGGACGGGATCCAACACGCAGCCGGTCGTTGAAAACAATGAATGCCGGCACAACCAGATGGCCGGGATCGGGGTGGAGGAGGAAGCCAGCCCGACCCTGCGCGGCAATCGCTGCCACCACAACGGCCTCACCGGCATCGGCTTGAAGGAACATGCATCGGCCACCATTCTGCGAAACGAGTGCTTCGCCAACGGGCAGTCGGGTATCGGGCTCAGCCAGGACTCCAACGCGACTGTTCAGGGCAATCACATCCATCACAACAAGGCTTCCGGCATCGGCTTCGCCCGCTGCACCAAGGGCACCGCCGTGATCGATGGTAACCGCATCCTGGAGAGCGCCAAGGTTGCTGTCGGCATCAATCCCGGATGGAAGGTCACGTTCAGCAACAACGAATTCTCCCGCAAAGGAGGCATGCCTCCGATCATCATGGTCTTCCGCGGTTCCGAAGCCACATTCACCGGCAACACCATTCGCGGCGAAGGCGTCGCCGGCATTCGCGCCCAGGGAAAAGTGATCGCCAGTGGCAACCACTTCGAAGGAATCAAGCTGCGCAAGATGGGGCCGCCAAACTACGCGGTGTGGGCCTTGCCCGGTTCGAAGATCGAATTCAATGACAACCACGTTGCTGGCTGGCGTCACGCGATCTTCGCCGACCGTGCCCGGATCATCGCCAAAGGAAACAGAATTGCAGATGTGCCCAGGTCCGCCTTCCGCCTGAAGAAACCGCTCCAAGGCACGGCCGTCTCCGGCAACTGTCTTGCCACCGACAGCGGGAAGATCAAAGAGATGGAGATCGTCAACTGACGACGGAAGATGAACGGACACCGGTAGGCAAATGGAAAAACACACAGCCTGAGATTGGTCTTCCATCAGCTCCCCATGGACCATGGGAAGCCCCCGGTCCCCGATTCGAGCTCGAGCGGGTAGCTCGGAGCCATGCCAAAGGGTTCACTTTGCGGTGCTCATCCACTTGCATTCTCATTATTCGCCCTTGAACGTACGTGTACTATTTCCCGGCGCCCAGAATGTCCAGTTCGTGAATGGACCAGAAGAGGCGGTGGGTGCCGAGTTGGGTGATCTTGATGAAGCGGGCATCGCGGGGCTTGAACTTGATGATGTCAAACGTGCGCCCCTGACCGACGAGAGCTGCGCTCCAAGTTTCACCGTCGGTGGAAAAACGGATGTCGTGCATCTGCGCGTAGTCGTTGCGTGAGTTGCGGGTGTCGAGAATGAGACCGCTGATCTTGGTGGTCTGCGGAAGTTCAACCTGCAACCACATCTTCGGTTGCATCGGCTTGCCGGTGGTATAACGGGTCCTGGCATTGCCATCCACGGCGAATTTTGCGGCACTGCTGTTCTCGCTGGCGATGAGCTTCCACTCGTTCCGGTTCTTCATCGCGTTCGGAAAGAGTTTGAGCAGCTCCTTGCGTGAATCCGGTCCCTTGGCGACTCCCGCCGGCGGATTTGGCGCGTTGGCCACGGCGACCTTCCTGGCGAGCTTGGCGCTCGGGATCGCATCGGCCTTCAGATCACCAAGGGCGTATTGGATGCCGTCGAGCATGTGCTGCAGGATGGTGCGATTCTGGAAGGTCGTGTGGTTGTGTCCGAGGTTGGTGTAGAAGAGCCGGCCCTTGCCAAGGGTGCGACACCAGGAGACCGCTACGTCCACGTCTTCGGGCTTGTCATTCTTGCCCTTCAACGGTGCCTGACTCTCCTTGCGGGACATGTCGAGGCTGACCAACACGCGAAGGTTTTTGCGGCCTTGAAAACTCTGCGGGCGATACCAGTAGATCTCGTCCTTGTGCCAGAAGCCCTTGCCTTTGAAGGCGGCGTTCAGCGGATGATCGGGATCCTCGACTTTGAAGGCCCAGGTGCCACCGCCACCCCAAGGATGACCGTTGAAGATGCCGCCGATCATCGCCGCTCCGGCTTCCCAGTTCTTGAAGTTGTCCGACGCCGCGTGGAACCCCGCCACCCCCTTGCCGCGCTTGATGAAATCCAAAATCGCCTTCCGCTGTTCTGCAGCCGGGTTCAGGCCGGTGGTGTTGTTGAAGATGATGGCGTCGTACTTCTCGAGATTGTCCGCGGCGAGCACAGCATAGTCATCCGCCAGATCCACTTCAAACGCCCCGGTCTCTTTGGCGATCGCCTTCATGGCGTGATTGCCGAAGGGGATCGAACGATGAATGAATCCCCCGCAGCGATAGAAGACCAACACGCGACGCTCCTTTGCAGGTGTCTTGGTGGCCTCCGGCAGATTCAACTCAATGAGCCGCCGATCCAGTTCATTAGGGGCGTCTTTGAAAACACCCTTGGCCCTCTCCAGCCACTTGTCAAACGGGCCATCCTTCAGCGCGGCTTGCGAGGTGGGGGCGAGCAGGAATACAACGGCAATCAGTGGGAGAATGGGTTTCATGGTTTGCGGAATTGCGCTGCGTGAGACTTGGGTTGACGCCCGATAAAGTCCAGTCCGGGAATCAGCGGCAGACTTCACCGATGGCCCGGAGCTTGGCATCGGAAACATAGCCGTAGCGATTGATCCAGACGCCGTGAGTCGAGGCAGACCATGCAGTCTCCAGCCGCTGACGGAAATCCTCCAACGGTCCATAACTGTGCGCCATGGGCACCAATGGGACTTCACCAGATTCGCGGGTGGCGAGCCGGATCTTCTCCGCCTGCAATGAACTGGAAACCGGATGTGCCGTTTCAGGATCCGGATAGTTGTAGAAGTCGGCGTCGTTCCTGAACTCATCGATGCCAAGCAACTCCACCAATACGCGGGTCAGTTCGTCGGAGTTCCAGTCCGGATTGGCATCCAGCAACTGACCGCGATAGTGATCCACGATCATCGGCCAATGCATGGTGTAGAGCTTGCAGAAGATCGCGTCTGAATGATCGACCAGGTTTGCCGGTGCACTGCCGGCAAATTGATTCCACGGGCCGGGGAATATGCCGGGGATAAGTTTTCGCTCCGATCCGACAACCGATCGATAACGTCGCATGAGGTTGGTCACCAAAGATCCTTTGAGTCGAAGAAGGTCCTGCAACTGCTTGGACAGATGCTCCATTTGGTGGGCCAGATCGGCAATGGCATCTGCCTTCAAAAGTCCGCTCCGTATCGCCGCGACCTTCGCGGCCAGTTGATCAAGATCGATTCCAAGCTCCTCGGCGAAAGGTCTCGTCTGCGGATTGAAATCCAGAAACAGATCATCGAAAAAGTACGGCGGATACTCCGGCCAATCGATGCGCACGCCGGCCGCGTCCGGATACTGTTCCAGCAGATCGCGGATCAATCCCTCGCCGTAAGAGAGGATGTCGTCGCTCGCCAAGGTTCCGTTCAACGCGAGTCGGCGTTGGGGGAACGATCCGTCCGGCAGCATCGGTCGATCGACATCCAGCGGTCCGCCAAACTGCACGCGATAGCCGGGTGGAATGGCCGCTTGGATCTGCAGCAGCACCTCGATGCCGCGCTGCTTCGCCGCGGTGATGAACTCAGCCACGATCCCGCCGGTCTGCTGCGTCAGCTCGTTGGCCGGAGCGGGTTGGTATGATGTATTCCGGTAATGCTCAAAACTGGGACTGAAGGACGGTGCGGTCTCCACCCAGATCTCGCGTTTGCCCCACAGCGGACGATCGAGCAGGCGTTTGGCGCCGGAGCCGGCGTCGGCCGGAGGCTCCCGTTGTCCTCGCTCGGCATCGGATTCAACCATCACGTAGGGTGACGTTGCGATGGCGGTGATTGGCGCATGGGACTGCAGATGATCCAGCAGCGTTTCCACGCCTTCGCTCTGGATGTATTCCGGGAGAACCGTCAGACCGATCATTTCATACTCCGAACATTTTGATATAGGCCCCGATCAAACCCAGCGTGGTCAGCGTGATGCCGGAGAAGATCAACAAGGTCTGCTGCCATCCTCTGAGACGGAGACCTAGCGGCAGATTGGTCCGGTCCACCCACCAGACGCCGACGCACCAGAGACCGCATCCGGTCGTGCCGCCGATGAGCGCAGGGATCTGCACGATGCTCACGGGATTGGAGAGCGGCGGCCAGTAGCGTCCCGCCCACATCACGATCATCCCCACGATCACGCTCCACGCCATGACGTATTTCTTGACCCGGCCGTAGTCGAGCTCGGCCGGTTGCTTCACGATGGGCAACAGGGTTTCGTAGGTCGTCTTGGTCCAGACATCGAAGGTGGCAAACACCGTCCCGCCGATCGCCGCGAAGATTCCGATCTGGTAGAGATAGAGCAGCGAAGGGTGCAGTTCGGTCAGGAACACGGCCTGGTAGTTCACGAGATTCATCTTGTCTGGAATCAGTTCCCGCGGATGCAAAAGGTCAGCTCCCAAGACCATGAAAGCGGCGGAGAAGACGAACACACAGAGGAATGAAAGACCCACGTCGATTCGCACCGGCACCAGCCAGGCGCGTCCATTGGAAACATTCCCTTCCGAGAGATCGATGTCGCGGAACTCTCCCTTCGTGCGGTGATCGCAGATGCGTTCCGTCCCAAAGAAGCTCCATTGCTTGTCGCGCAGAAAGCCCAGGTAACCGATGTAGGCCGGCAATCCGGCACCGATGATGCCGACGTAGCTGATCACCTCGATCCACACCGGTTTGGCGGCGATCTTGGGGAAACCGTCCCGCACCCACGGTTCATACACCGGCACGGACGGGATCAATCCGGCGAGCATGCCGGTCACCGAAGGTTGGCAAGCGATGGCCGCGACGATGATGCTGCCCAGCAACAGGGCGACGATGATCTTCTGACTGACTTCGAGGAAGCCGTAACCGGACCGCAGACTCATCAACGCGGCCAGCACGATCAGTAGCGATGACCAAAGTCGCGCGTAGAATCCCTGTTCTGCTCCGGTGATGCCTCCGATCCAGTTGATGAACGTGCCGATCAGCAGGGACAGGCTCGCCAACAGAAAGGGAAAGCAGATCACCGTGATCACCAGGAGGAACCAAGGAAACCACGCCCGCGGACCGGGCAGATGGCGCCAGCTTTCCATCGGATGCTCACCCGACAAGGACATGTAGCGGGCGGAGGTGTAGATCTGCACACCTTTGAGAAACAGGCCGGCGATCAGGCACCAGATGATCGAGTACTCAAAAATGGCCCCGCCGCGGGAGGCGAAGAGCGTCTCGCCGCTGCCGATCGAAACGGAGGCCATGATGACGCCAGGTCCGAACCATTTGAGCATGGAAGTCCAGGAACCGCGTTCCAACACCTCTGGCGGTTCAGGATATTTCAGAGGCTGCGCCGGCATCGCGCCGAGTGTCCAAGAACCACCGCTCAAGTGGGAAGATCTTTTTGCCGGCAAGTTGCCGTGTTGCGAAGTCAGGCAACCAGTTCCCGCTTCAGCACGCCCATCGTTTCGCGTTGCAGATTCTCAACCCGAGCGCGTGCTTGGCGGGTCTTCTTCTTTGCGCTACCGGGATTCTGCGCCACGGAAAGGACGGTGGGTGCAACACGCTTGAGTTGCGTTTCGTCGTCCAGATCGAAGAGCCATTCGTCGAGACCGATGTCATGCCACATGATGCCTTTGCTGGTCTGCTCGGCCCACCGGCAAATGAGGGCGGGAATGCCGTTGCCGATGCACATGATGGCGGAATGAAGTTCGTTGCCGAAAAGCCCGGCGCTGCGAACGTAGACGCTCAGGGCTTCGTCGGTGAGCCAGTAGTTTGAACGCCAGACCACGCGCTTCTTCACATCGGCGGGAAGCGGATCGAAAAGGATGTCCTTGCCGATCTTCATCTGCGTCATGTCTTCCGGGCAGAGCAGGATCTTCATGTTTGTCTGCCGGACGACGCGGGTGTTGGCATCGCGTAGCGGTGCGTGATCGTGCTCCCGCATCTCCTCATTGCGTGCGTGCTTCACCGGATCCAACTTGTAGTTTTTGCCGGGAACCATCCAGCCGGGGGTATAGCGTGCGCGGGGAATGCAGCACATGAACCGACCGGGTTGCAGCTCGTTGGCACTCAGGAATGCGTCGGCCTTTTCTTCATTGCGCAGGTCACACGCGAAGGCACCGTCAGGACCGTAAGCCATGACGGGAGCCCGGCAGCCCTTGGATTTCGCGAAACGCATCGATTCGGAATCGCGAAAGTAGACAAAGCGGGCCTGGTTGAGAATCTCGATGGAACGCGCGGTCTGTTCGGGAGGATCCGGTGCGGTCTTCCAGGATTGTTTTGGAGCGAAGCTGATGCCGTAGACGCCAAAGGGCTTGCCTTTGGATTTCGGAGAGTTGAGCCATCGCACAACCTGTCGTTCGGCAACGAAGTTGGCGCCCGAGCCGTGCAGCAGGAAGTCGCACTTGATGAAGGCGTTCGCGAGTGCCTTGTTGCCCTGCACGATCCGGAGCTTGGGAAAGCGGCTCATCAGCAACTTGTCCACGCCGTTGTCCACGCGACTCGGCCAGAGGTAGACCTCGGCATTGGGCAGGTAATTCTCCAGCAGCGTCAACACCCCGGGAGTGTGGGCGATGTCGCCGATGTTCACGGTCTGCCATGACGAGCGCAGGAGGATTCGTGGCGCTCGTTGCTCCGCCGCCCAGACGGAGACGGTCAGTCCGGCCAAGCCGGTCAGGGCGAGAAAGCGACGGCGGTCACAGCCGAACGTTTCAGGGAAGTCGGTAAGAACAGACATGGGATTCTTGTTGGTCGATCGGAATCTGAACGTCCGGCTGCTCAGCGCTGGGTCCGCAATAACAGCTCCTGTAGCTTCGCCCGGATCATCGGTTCCGCATTGTGCTCCAGCATGCTCGTGCGGGCGCGCCAGGTGGTGTAGCCGCCATATTGAAACTGGTCGGGCGGAGGAAGGTATCCGGAGTAACCATTCGCGAGCCCAACGATCATGGTTGTCTTGAACGGACTGTCCGCCTTGATCCTCAGTCCCGTGCTGCCGTAGAGCTCACAGGGGGCGGCGGCGAAACCGAACTCACCCACGCGAATGGCCTGCAGCTTGAAGCGATGACGGTCCGGCCATTTGCTGAGCAGCACGGTTTCACGCGCGTAGTTCTCCGACCAGGTCTGGATCGGCCGATCCTTCACGTTCTTGTCCAGGTAGGCCTGCGCTTCGGCAACTTCCCCAGCGCTCGGCATACGGATCTTGAGTGCCAGTTCCTCCTCGGCCACGCGAACCGGCATCCAGTCGTGAAACTTCATTCGGTCGACGGCTTTCATGGCCGCATCCACCACCGCCTTGGCAACAATGAAGCGGTCGTATTTCTGGCGGGTGGGACTGGTCACGTTGTTGCAGTTGGCGTCGCCGCTGGCACCGTTGCTGATCAATCCCACGAATGGCGGAGACTGTGAGGTTGCCTTCAGGCGTTTGGCGATCTCATCCGCGAATACGCCGAAGTAGTCGGCCGAAATTCCGGGGGCACCGGCATAATGCGTGGAGTAGTTGCCCAGCACGGAGATCGGCCGACCCTGCAAATCCTTGACCATGAGGACGGTCACCGCCGGATCGGCGGGGCCGGTCGCGCGAATCTTGTTGCTGTTTTTGTTACCCGGATTCATCTGCGCGAGATTGGTCTTCGCATCCGTGAACGGAATGGTGAATGCCGTCCCCGGCTTCATCAGCCAGCGGCGGCAGAACACATAGTCATCACACTCGCCGACTCCCCAACCGACGCGTGCCGGCCGGCGATTCGCGTGCGCCTGCTTGATCGCCTCCGCAATCTTCTTGGTGAGAAACTTGCGGTAATCCGGATGCGGCTCGGTTCCATGCGCCGGATGCACTGCCGGTGCCGAATGCGCATGCGTGGCGGAGATCAACATGTTGGCCGTGGGAATGCCGGTCGTCTTGGATGCGATGGCCTTGGCTTGGTCCAGCATCTCCCGGCCCATGAGGCAGGTATCCACCGTGGCAATGGCAGTCGCATGCTTCCCGTCGTCCAACACAAGACAGCGAACATGCAGCTTGTCCGTGATCCTGCTGTTCCATGTCTCGCGAATGCTGCCGGCCGTTCGCACCGGCAGTTTCGTCGGGGTCACATCCACCGCCGCCGCGCCGGCCTGGAACTGTCTTGCGCCACGAGAATCAGCGGCGAAGACAAACAGAACCGTGGACAAGAAGAAGGGAAAAATGGACTTGCTCATGCATCTGTATTGTTCGCTAGGTCTCCGTTGGTCAAGCCCACGAAAAGGAACGAGAACATGTAGCAGCGAGCGTGAGCTAGCAGATGATCAGAACGTCCCAAAGTCTGCTCGCTCTCGCTCGCTGCCACACTGATGTCTGGGCACTGCGATCGGTCTGAAAGTCTGGGAATCGGTGGCCTTGATCCGCTAGCATGGAATCCATGTGGAAGTTCTGGCAGATAGCACCGGTGGTTCTTGGCACAATAAGCCTGTCCGCTGCGGATGTGGCCGCAGCAAAGAATCACCGTTTCGAACCGGTGATTCAGAAGATCGAAGGATGGACCGTGCATGTCGACCCGGCGTTGCTGAAGGGTGAACAAGCGAAGACCGGCAATCGTGCGTTGCGAATGTTGGGCGACCATCTGCATCGGATTTCAATCCTGGTCGAAGAGCCGCAATTGACAAGGCTGCGCACCTTGGAGATCTGGATCGAGTGGGAGCATCCGAACCTGAAGGCCATGCAGTATCATCCGAGTGGCCGTTGGTTGCGTGCCCGGGGGCACGATGCGCGACTGGCGAAAAAGGTGCACATCACGCGGGCGCGGGCATTGCTCGAGCGGGGACAACTGCTCAAACATCCGGCCGTGGTGCTGCACGAACTGGCGCACGCGTACCATGATCAGATTCTCGGGTTTGACGACCCGGACGTGCTGGCCGCTTATCAGAAGGCGAAGGAGTCGGGCGGGTACGAAAAGGTCCTGCTCTACACCGGCCGCAAGGTGAAGCATTACGGACTCAACAACGAAAAAGAGTATTTCGCCGAGGGCACCGAAGCCTATTTCTATCGCAACGATTTCTATCCCTTCGTGCGCGCGGAACTGAAGGAGCATGATCCGGATCTTCACGCCGTCCTCGCAAAGATTTGGGAAGGAAAGGAATGAGCTTAGCACCGAAGGCACGAGGGAATCTTCGACCGGACCGCGGCAGAATTGCTTTGGCAATCCGGCTGATCGGAATCACGCTCTAGCGCGATGGCCATTTCGGCGAAGCAATTCGCATCCTTGCAGGAAAAGACCCGGCAACGTCGGCGCAAATCGTCGGACGAGGTCGGCGAACGCTCCGGCAGTCTCCAGGGAACGGTCATCCTCGGCATCGACCCGTCCCTGCGTGGAACGGGCTACGGCGTCATTCGGATCGCGGATCCCCACCCCGAGACCCTGGCCGAGGGCACCTTCAAGTGTCCCGCCAACTGGGAACATTCGCGTTGTCTGGTTCACATCGCGACTGAGCTGCGGAAGGTGATCCAGCAGACCAAACCCGAAGTGTGCGCGGTGGAAGGCGTCTTCTTCGCGCAGAACCTGAAGACCGCGATCGTGATGGGCCAGGCACGCGGTGCGGCCCTGGTGGCGGCGGGCGAAGGCGGGATGGACATCTACGAGATCGCCACCCGCAAGGTGAAGCAGGCGATCGTCGGTTATGGCGGAGCGCAGAAGGAGGCCGTTGCGAAAATGGTCCAACGCATGTTGAATCTGCCCGAACCACCGGCACCCGATGCGGCGGATGCCCTGGCGCTGGCATTGACCTACGCGCACATGAACAACGGCTTCAACCTGAAGCCACCCAAGAAAATCTAGGTGATTACTTTTCTCAGAGGAAAACTCGTTGAGGCGATCCCGACCCAGGCGATCGTGGATGTGAGCGGTGTCGGTTACGAGGTGCTGATTCCCTTGTCCTCCTTCGACAAGCTGCCGGCCCTCGGCGAAGACATCAAACTGCTTACCCACCTGGCCGTGCGGGAGGACGCACACGTGCTCTACGGCTTCAAGTCCGCCGAGGAACGCGAGCTGTTTCGCCTGCTGATCAGCAACGTGAAAGGCATCGGTCCCAAGTTGGCATTGAACATTCTCAGTGGCACGAATCCGGTTTCGTTCAAGACCGCCATCGCCAACGGGGACGTGAAGGCGCTCTCTTCGATCTCTGGTGTCGGCAAGAAATCCGCCGAACGCATTGTGGTGGATCTGAAGGACAAGATCGGTCCGGTGGAATCGATTTCAATCGGCGGTGTTGGCGACACGGCAGCCGCTTCCGGGGATCACAAGTTAAACGACGCCGTCCTCGCCTTGACCGCCCTCGGCTTCAAACAGGACGACGCACACAAGAGCGTGAAGGCCGCCATGGCCATGCTCGGTGATCAGGCGAGCGTGGAAGAACTGGTACGCGCCGCGCTGAAGAAGTAGGCATCTGCCATGCCGCTACCACAAGTCTCGTGGCCAATCCCGATCCCAAACCGAAATCCGGAGTAATCGCCCCGCAGGAGGCGAAGCTGAAACATCGGTTGATTGCACGCGCGATCTGGTTTGTGGCCAGCCAGTTGGCCGCCACCCTGCGCTGGCGCTGGCATGACCATTCCGGCGTGTTCGAATCCGAACCGGACAAGCCGGTCATCTTCTGCATCTGGCACAATCGATTGGCCTTGTCCCTGATTTTGTATCGACTGCATGTGAAGTCACGTTGGCCGCACCGCAAGCTCGCCGCCATGGTCAGTGCCAGTCGGGACGGCGGCATGCTCGCGCGGGTGTTGGAGCTGTTTGGTGTGCAGCCGATTCGCGGTTCGTCCAGCCGTCGTGGCGGTCAGGCCTTGAAGGAAACGACATCGGCTGTGCGAAACGGACTGGATCTCGCCATCACACCCGATGGTCCGCGTGGTCCCTGCTACCAACTGCATCCCGGTATAGTCACCGTGGCCCAACTCACCGGTTGCAGGCTGATCCCCGTTTCTTATCGCCTGAGCTGGAAGATCCGGCTGAAGAGCTGGGATCGCTTTCAGATTCCGCTGCCCTTCGCCCGCTGCGACGTGCGACTCGGCGAGGCAATCGAAGTGCCGCGCAAGCTCAGCGAAGAAGAACTGGGCAAGGTTCGCGAAGATTTGACCGCCCGGATGATGTCCATCACCGAGGACGATTAGGAATTCGTCGCGGGCGAATCGGTAGGGATGCGCTGTCGCGCGTCCGCGGACAAGCAGCAGCTTGTCCCTGCCATCAGTCGCCGACACCTCTGAATAGAGTCCCAGATTATGGATTGGTTTCGATGGCTTCTGAATCCGGCGTTTCAGCGAGCGCTTGAAAGCGGTTCTGCAGGAGTTTAAAGATCCAAACAAACAGGAACATCAGGCCGGCGGTGGCGGACATCATCCCGGCCGTGCGGGTGTCGTCGTAGCCGAAAAGGCGGGGAACTGTCAGTGCACCGACATGACCGAGTACGGCGGAGGCCAGCGCAAAGACCAGACTCAGTACGATCATTACCCCCAGTCGATGGGTGAGCAGGTAGGCGGTGGAGGGTGGGACGATGAGCATCGCGATGACAATGATGCTGCCGACGGATTCGAACGCGGCAACGGTCGTGATGGCCACCACGGTCATCAGCAGGTAGTGCATGAGGGTGGCATTGATTCCCACCGTGTTCGCGAGCTCAGGATCGAACGAGCTCACGCGCAGTTCCTTGAACAGGAAGATCACAAACAAGATGTTCATGCCGAGTGCGCCGCCCACGACCAGTACGGCACGGGGCATCTCCCACCCGCCAAGAACACGCACCTTATCCAAGGGCGTCAGTTCGATGGCCCCATAGAGAACACAGCCCGGATCAAGGTCCACATGATCCGCAGCGCGGACGATCAGCAACAGACCGGCGGCGAACAGGGTGGTGAAGACGATGCCCATGGCAGCACCACGATCGACCATTCCGAACTTGCTCACCCATTGGGTAAAAACCGCGGTAAGAACACCGGCGACGGCGGCACCGATGAACATCGTGAGGCTGGCGCGGCTGGAGGAGATAAGGAAGGCCATCGCCAGTCCGGGCAGCACAGCGTGGCTGATTGCGTCTCCCATCATGCTCATGCGGCGCAGGACGAGGAAGCAGCCGGGCAACGCACAGGCCATCGCGCCGAGCGCACCGACGATCACGATCCAGGTGTCGAACATCGTCCAGTTCATGCCGTGCCCTCCGAATCGGTGATGACGTGCGGGCTGCTGGGAAAGTTCAGGAGTTGCTCGTGTCCGCCGAGCTCGCTTTCCAGCTGACGCACCATTTCGGCGCCAAGGATGTGTTCCACCATGTCCGCGTCGCGGTCCACGTGGCTGGGAGCGATGTCCGCGTGGCGAATGAGATAGAGCTCCCAGAGTCGATGATTGCGAACCACACGCGCGGCCTCGCCGAATCCGGATTCGGACAATCGCACGGTGTACCTCGGGCTGGATTCCACGTGGTCCTCCCATTCGGCGATCTTGAGAAGGTGGTTCAGGCTGCGTGGGCTCCATGAGCGGTGGTTCAGAAGATCCTCAAACCTGATGGGGAGGTTTTCCACCGGCAGATCGTTCGCGGGGCGGGAACTTTCCAACAGCTCATACATGGAGCGTAGCAGATGTTGGCGGCCGATCTTGCGCTGTAACCGGGCGCGTCGAAGGTATCGCGGTATCACGCCGCGGGCCGGGCCGGTCAACATGCTCACGGCAAAAATGGAGGCGGCAACCAGCACGATCAGCGCGCCGGCTGGTAGTCCCGGGAACAGGGCGGACACCGAAGCGCCCAGCCAGCCGCTCACCCCGCCGATGAATCCGGATAGCAGCAGCATCTTCTGCAGATCATGCGTCCAGAAACGGGCCGCCGTGGCCGGCGTGATGAGAAAAGCGATGATGAGAATCAGGCCGACCGCCTGCAATCCGATCACCGTGACCGCCGCTGCCAGTCCCAGCATCACCATGTCCAGGAATGACGTGGGCCAGCCTTGTGATGACGCGAAGGCCTCGTCGAAACACACGATGGCGAATTCTTTCGTCATCAGTATGCAGGCCCATCCGACCACGACGGTGACACAGGCGATAAGGACGAAGTCGTTCCACACCATCGAAGCGGTCTTGCCGTAGATGAAGGATTCCAATCCGGCTGCACTGGCTTCGGGCATCTTCTGGATGATTCCCAGCATGGCGACGCCGATGCCGAAGAAGACGCTCAGCACGATCCCCATCGCCGCGTCGTCCTTCAACCGGGTGGTGTTGCGAATGGCCAGCACGGTCAGCATGCCGAGCAATCCCGTGATGGTCGCCCCGGTAAGCAGGGTGGCGAGGTTCTTGCCTTCCCCACCGGCCGCGACGGCGAACATGAACGCGGCGGCGATGCCGGGCAGGGTTGCGTGGGAGAGCGCATCGCCCATGAGCGACCGTTTGCGCAACAGCAGGAACGTCCCGATCAGACCGGAAGTGATGCCCAGCAGAGTTGTACTGAGGATGACGAGGCGCGTGTTGTAACGGCGGAGCAGAAGCACATCCGGAAGATCGCGCATCACGCCGGAGAGCGAGGCGCTGGGCGTGGTGGCGAGAGTGGACAGTAATCTCGCGCACGGCACTCCACGCTTGTAGAAGCCGGCTTTCCCCTCACCCTCGATCCCTCTCCCCAAGGGAGAAAGATGGGGTGAGGGGGAAAGACGCACAGATTCACGTAATGGTCCCGCATTCATTCCCATTCCCCAAGATGGGAGGAGCGCCAACAACACGCAGAGGATTCCAAGCCAACGTTGCATGGCTTCAGGTGTCGACGTTGCGCAGAGCTTCGGCGGCATCGTCCAGCAGACTCAGGCGGCCCCCGTAGGTCTTCTGCAGATTCTCGCGGGTGAAGATCTCGTTGGCGGGACCGTTGGCAACGACCCGCATGTTCAGCAGAACCACCCAGTCGAAGTAGCGGGTGACGGTGGCGAGATCGTGATGGACGACGAGGCAGGTCTTGCCCCGCTTCTTGAGGTCATGCAGCAGCTCGACGATTGCTTTCTCAGTGGCGGCGTCGACAGCGCTGAAGGGTTCATCCATGAAATACAGCCGCGCATCCTGGGCGAGTGCCCGCGCGAGAAACACGCGTTGTTGCTGTCCGCCGGACAACTGACTGATCTGCCGGTCGGCGAGCTGGCCGACACCCACACGTTCCAACGCCTCCATCGCCAGCTTCTTGTGCTGACGGGTCACCCCACGAAACCAACCGATGCGACCGTACAGGCCCATGGCAACGACATCCAAAGCGCTGACCGGAAAGTCCCAGTCCACGGATTCGCGCTGGGGCACGTAGCCAATGAGCGAACGCTGTTTACGATAGGGTTTTCCGAAGATGCGAATGTCTCCGGACGTGCGCGGCACAAGGTCGAGGCAGGCCTTGATCAAGGTGCTTTTGCCGGCGCCGTTGGGGCCCACAATGCCAACGAGCTTGCCCTCGGGAATGTTCAGGTCGACATCCCAGATCACCGGTTTGCGGTGATAGGCTACGGTGAGATCATGAATGGCGAGCGGAACGCCTTCCGGGTGTTCGCTGATCCCGCCGGTGTTGCGCGCGGGCGCGCGTTCGCCATTCGTCGGCTGGGCGGTCAGCGTCTCTGAACTCATGTGGAGATTCTTAATGGCTCAGTTTGCCCTGCCAACCCTTGGCCGGTGCTTTCCCACCCAATGCGGTGGCAATCGTCGTGGCATTGTGATCGATCATGCCGAGATACGTCCCCTCGTAACTGCCGGCCTGGCCCATGGCATCGGAGAACAGTTCGCCGCCGATCTGCACCTCGTGCCCGCGGGCCTTGGTCCCTTCAACCAGGGCCTTGATGTTCTTGTCCGACACGGAGCTTTCCACAAACACGGCCGGAATCTTCCGGCTGACGAGGAAGTCGATCAGGTCTTCGATGTCCTTCACACCCGCCTCGGATTCAGTGCTGATACCCTGAATACCGCGCACCTCGAGTCCGTAGGCACGCGCCATATAATTGAAGGCGTCGTGCGCTGTCACCAGAACGCGTTGCTGTTCCGGAATGGAGGCGATTGATTCGCGGCAGTAATTGTCCAATCCAGTCAACCGATCGGTGTAACCCTTCGCGTTGGCTTCGTAATCATCGGAATGATCCGGATCGAATTTCGCGAGCGAATCGCGAACGACCTCGACCGCCTTGATCCAGCCCTTTACATCCATCCAGACGTGCGGATCGTAATGTTCCGCCTCATCGGTTATCACGTATTCTCCCTGTTCCATGATCGCCTCGGTGACGGCGTGCACGGGCTTGCCATTGCGCGCCACGCGGATCAGCACGTCACCCATTTTGCCTTCGAGCATGAGCCCGTTGTAAAAGACGATGTCCGCCGCCTGCAGCGACTTTACGTCCGAGGTCGTGGGTTTGTAGAGATGCGGATCAACGCCTTCGCCGATGATGCCGTTGACGGACGCGTGTTCTCCCGCAACCTCACGCACGATGTCGGCGATCATGCCGACCGTGGCCACTGCCTGAAACGGATAATCCTCGGGACCGGATGCAGCGGAATCACTCGGGGCCGGTTGGCCCTTATTGTTTTGCGATGTCGGTTGCGTTTCCCCGCCATTCTTGCAACCGGACAGCAGGAGAGCGGCGACCATCAGTGGCAAAGAAACTGACAGGAACGATTTCGAGGTGGACTTCATCAGGATATTCAGGATTCGAAGGCGATTCCAAAGAGCAGCAACGAGCATCCAGCGGCGTCAGTAGATTCTCGGTCCACCAGCACAAATGCTATCGATGAGCGGAAACTTAAAATGTTAGCCTTAGTTAAAATATAAGGGTGTAAGTAATTTCATACCTGTGTTTCGTCAACGTCTTTTTTGCCCGGGATTCATCGGACGAACTTGGATTTCATGCCGATTTCGGAGCGTGCATGCGGACCGACCGATGTAGCAGCGAGCGTGAGCGAGCAGATTGGAGCCGGAAAAGGGTTCCGCTCGCTGTTACTGGGTTGTGACAACCGGAATTGCAGTTCGGTCCGTTCAGTTGTCCCGCCATGAGACGATGGTTCCGGGCATTATTCTGCTGTCCATGGTTTTGCTTCATCAGTGGTGGCAGTCCTGCCCGGCAAGATGCGTAAAACGTATCCGCCTCCCTCGTCAGCCGATCTTCACGACCGCCTTGATGCATTCGGGTGAGCGCGCGGTGGCAAAGGTCGCGTTCATGTCCGAATTGTCGAAGGTGTCGGTGACCAGTTTCTCGCCGATGTCACGCAGATCGGCATCGTCCAGCAGCAGCTGAATGGCGCGGCGAAAGTCTCCGCAGCGGGAACTGGTCAGGCGCAGCCCATCATCGATGATCTTGTGGACCAGCGGAGAATCAGTGGTCTTGCGAGCGGCTTGAGTCAGCAGGATGTCGCCGCGCGGCCTCACCAGGGAACGTTGATGTTCCGGAGACGGACGGATTGCACGTTCCGCCTGCGTGGCTGAATTCACGACCGCGACGTCCACCCGCGGCAGCCTCCTCGAGTCCGCACTCGCTTCTAAATCGGACAACAGCATTCCAGCGGATCGTTCGTTCACACCGCCGTCTGCCAACCAACCGATACCCGGTGCTGCAACATCAAGATGGTTTGTTCTTTCGTGCGAGCCCAATCGCAGTTCATCCACCACCAACTCAGTCAGGTGATTCAATCCGGCGCTGGGTCGTCCATGAGTCGACTTCAGATGAACTTCACGCCTCGCCAACCGTGTGGCCAGAACCAGCGCATCAGGATTACCGGTCGTATCAATCACCACGTCGGCAATGTTGTCTGGCAGAGCTTCGCCGTTGCCTTCCACCAGGCGGGTCGAGGTGGCGCCGAATTGCCGGCTCAGATCCAGGAGCGATTGATGTCGGGCCAGCGCCATGACGTCGAAGTCAATGTTGTTGCCGTTGCGATAGGCGGACAACGCGGCGACGATCAACATGCCCAATCTGCGTGGACCGAGGACCGCGATCGTTTCGCCTGCCTTTGGTTGCACCATCTCCACCGCGTTCAGTGCCGCGGCCAACGGCTCGACCAAAACACCGGCGCTGGAGGGAATCTCATCCGGTAATGGCAGCACGGCATTTACCGGCGCCAGCACCCAGGGACCAAATCCTCCCGGCAGCTCGTGGATGCCGAGCACGACTCTCTCCGGACAATGAGTGTGGAGTCCGGCCGCGCAGAACGGACATTCCGCTGACACACCACGGGCCAGGTGGGAGGCGTTGATCTCCACCACGAAGCGGCCGCCGGATTCATCGGTGGCGAGAACTTCATGGCCGGTGACCTGGGGAAGTGGAAAGGGCAGAAAGTGTCGCTCCAGGTCCGTCGAGCACACGCCGCAGGACACGGTTTGCAGAAGCCGGTACCCCGGTCCCAGCTCCAGATGCGGTTGTCCGTTGCGCACAAGCGACCAGCCTTTTTCTGGATCGCCACAAAATCGATACCTGGCCTCTTCGAAACTCGCGTCGGCCTGATACTCGGGCGCTGAAAACTCGACCTCCATCGGTTTACTTCGCGCTGAGCTTCAATCCGTGCACAAAGAGATTGCGATCATGTTCGCCCTCGGCATAGGCGTCGTTGACGAAGGCGAGACCGATGATGTTCTGTCCGCGTTTCAATTCGAGCTTCACGGTGTATTCGTTCACGGATGCGCGGTTGAGGGAAACCGGCTTGCCGGCCGTCTTGCCGTTCGTTGAGATCTGGAATTGCGCGAACCCGTCGGGTCCCTTGGTACAGGAGGCCTTCACCTCGAGCGTGTAGGCGCCGGCGCGCTTCGCGGACACCATCCATTCCGCCTTGCCGTTGCTGAAGAAGTGCAGGTGTAAACCATCCGCCTGATATCCGAAATGATCATTCTTGGGCAGCTTTGCTTCGTGAAACTTGATCTGAATCTCGTTGCCGGCCTCCGCACGGAAAATCACGAGCAGCAACGAGAGCAATACAAGGGTGCTTTTCATGGCGGCAGTGTTCCCCGCTGAAACGTCGGTGACAAGCCAGCTGTTGTTCAGTCCCGCTCGCGTCGCTGCCAAGGAAGCAATTCCGGACCATCACCACGATCGCGTCGACGCTTCTTCCCCGATCGGCCTGAATCTTCGCCCTGATCACGCTCCGGGCCTTCGGACTTGAACGCCCCCGCGCGTCGCATCTGCCACCAGCCGATCGCGCAGCACAGCCCGGCGACGAGCAGCACCGGCAACAGGCAGAGCAGGATGATCAGCTTGGTCTTGCTGCGCTGCAGCGGCGTGAAGAAATGCTGATGCGCGGTCAGGATGAACAACGCGAAGAAGCACAGGAACAACACGCGCCGGGAGTTCTCGTGGAGTTTCTCACCCGGATACAGATCGGCATTCACAGCATTGGTTCCGGCGTCAGCTGATGTTGGTTCGTCCGCCATCTACTCTTTGCCTAGTCGCTCTTCAAACAGCCGACACACCTCGCGCAGAATCGAGATGCGTGCGAATTTCTTGTCGTTGCCGGCCACGAGAGTCCACGGTAGCCGGTCGGTCGAGGTCATGCCAACCATGTCGTTCACCGCGTCCTCGTAGGCGTTCCACTTCTCCCGGTTGCGCCAGTCTTCATCCGTGATCTTGTGCCGCTTCCAGCTGGTCTTGGTGCGCTTGTTGAAGCGCTTCATCTGCTCCTCCTTGCTGATGTGCAGCCAAAACTTGCCGAACACCACCCCGTGTTCCACCAGCTGTGATTCGAAATCCTTGATCTCGTCAAAGGCGCGACGCCATTCCTCGTCCCGGGCAAATCCTTCCAGGCGCTCCACCAACACCCGGCCATACCAGGAACGGTCGTAGATGGTCATCCGCCCGCCCGCCGGCAGGTGCCGCCAGAAACGCCACAGATAATGATGCTGCTTTTCCTCGTCCGTCGGTGCGGCCACGGGAATCACACGGAACAGGCGCGGATCGATCGCGTTGGTCAGCCGTCGGATCGCACTGCCCTTGCCTCCGGCGTCCCAGCCTTCGAACACGAGCACCGATGGCACGCGCTCCTTCCAGGCGCGCATCATGAGTGAATTGAGCCGGCCCTGCAGTTCCTCGACTTCCAATGAGTATTCCCGTTTCTCCAGCGCCTGGTCGAGATTCACCTCGGCCAGGTATTCCCCGACCGTCACCCGTTGGTGGCGGCGCAGTGTCCAACCGGACTCGCCGTCCATGCTGGCGTTTTCCTCCTGCCCGATGACCTGCTCCATCGCGGTGGACAGCGCTTCGCCCCCGGCCACGTCCCGGTAGTTTGCGTTCTTGGCGGGAAAGATGTGCCAGGGATTCTCCGGCGTGCTGGTGGCATCGGTTACCTGCCGGGACACGCGGGCAAACTCCGTGTATTGCGACAGGTGCTCCCAGTCCAGCGGCAGCATGCGCCAGCGGTTGTTCTGTTTCTCCGAGATCTTCTTGAACCGCTTTTCCTGGCTGCCGCGACTGAGGTGCAGCCAGATTTTCACGATCAGGTAATCGTCCTGATGCAGCATCCGTTCGTGAGAGTTGATCCGCTCCAGCGTCGCGTTCAGTCCCTCCTTGTCGAGCGTGCCGTTGCAGCGCCGGAGGATCGGTCCCGTGTACCAGGAGCCGAAGTAGATCGCGATCTTGTCGCGGGCCGGCATCGCCTGCCAGTAACGCCAATAGCGCGGCCGTTGCTTCTCTTCTTCGGTCTTGGACAGGAAGGCGTGCGTCTCCACGCCGCGCGGGTCTAGCCATTCGTTGAGCCGGTGCACCACCTCGCCTTTGCCCGCGCCGTCGAGTCCGGCGACAATCACGATCACCGGACGCCCCAGTTTGCGCAGCGCGAACTGGGCGTCCAACAGCCGCGAACGCAGCTCCGGCATACGGCCTTCAAACTGCGCTTTCGAGAGCTTGGCGTGCTTCTTCTTTTCGAGCGACATCGGAGCGGATGGCTGGGCGGGATACTGCCAAAGCAACAATTCCGCCCCCAAGCAAAATCCATCGATTAAGGTGACCGTCTTTCCACCAGAGCGAACCGGTTTCCGGGGATAACCTGCCAACGGATGGAGACCGAGGAGACATTGATCCGGCGCTCGCGCAAATGCATCGTTGCCACCTTCGTGGCGTTCATCCTGGCTTGGCTGATGATTTGGGGACGTCAGATGATGATTCGGGCCCGACCGGCCGCCGTGGATCGGGATTTGCGGGGGGAGCTGGGAAGTTTCAGCGCCAAGTTGCCCATCCCACCGAGCGACGAAGAAATTCGCAGGCAGGCGATCCGAAGCGTCAACGAACTGACGGCTGAACAGAGGCAGACGGAACGAACCGTTTAGGCGCGAACCATACTCGCGTCTTCATCCGGTGGTTCCACGTTTGCTTCATCACCGGCTACCTTCTCAGCGTCCCTCCGGGACCGGGAAGAAACATGATGATGCGCAGTATCTGTTCCAGTTCATCGCCCTCCCTGTGACGATCCTGAAAGTCTGCATCAAAACGAACTCAAGCCCACTTCCGGCAGGTCGAGGATAGGTACGGCCGGATTGATGCGGCGCGCTTCCTTGTTGTCCTTTGCCGCCTGGTCGTATTCACCGAGCAGCCAGTGCGCGAGTGCCCGGTTCTCGTAGGCCCAGGCGTTTTCCCAATCAGCTTCCAGCACCTTGGTGTAATAGACGATCGCCTTGTGGTAATCCCCGGCGGAATGCGCCTTGTAGGCCTTGTGGCTCGACCATGCCGGTGACCAGGGACACCACCACAACGTCACCAGGGAGGCAGCCACACACAAACCCAACAGACCTTTTATCAACTTCGGCTGCCGGCAAAGCGCATACGCCAAGGAGATCAACGCTCCGAACATGAGACCCGCGAAGTGGGATGCATTGTCGAAATTCAGAAACCCGAACTCCGTGATCGCCAGACCGAGGAACAACCAGACCACGAAGAAAATGATCGTCTGTTTGTTGAGCACCTGCCGGAACGCCAGGCTCCGGTTCCGCGCGACGAGCATGTAGCCGAACATGGCGTAAACCAC
The DNA here is from genome assembly GCA_038154405.1 of Verrucomicrobiales bacterium. GTDB lineage: Bacteria > Verrucomicrobiota > Verrucomicrobiia > Limisphaerales > JAYPXF01. The sequence continues at coordinate 22,490 of JAYPXF010000072.1, forward strand.
GCCGGACGCGCCCATGCCCGTCTCTCCGGCGAATGCCAGTTGCAGGGTCGAGGTGACAATTCCCGTGACGGCAAAGAATGCGAGATAGGGTCCGGTCCCGAGCTGCTGTTCCAATCGACCTCCCAAGGCCCAGATCCAATAGGCGCTGAACAGCAGATGAACCAGATCCAGATGCACGAACACGGACGACAGCAGCACCCAGACCGCCCCGTCCCAAATCTCGGAAGCGGGCAGATACCCATATTTCGCCAGTGCCGTGGCCGTGCCCGCCTCCCGCAGGACGCCGAAATGGACGCCCAGACAAATCAGCAGAACCGTCCAGGTCACCAACGGCGCCGCTGCCGCATTCACGGGGGTGTGCGTGTCGGATTGGTTTGCGGTGGAAGCTGACATTGGTCACGGCAAAGGCCCGATGTTTGTCGGGCCACAATCAGTGCGATTAGATGGAATGTGTGAAGAATGGTTACACCAAACTGAGACCGTCTTGCGCGACAGGGACGGATTCAGTTGCGGGCGGAGACCTGGTGGGTGTCGAGACGATCTCGGATGATCCGCACGAGGCCCCGGTTCTCAAATGGCTTGGGCAGAAAGTCAACGCCGGCCACCAGCCGGCTGCCGTGATCCACCAGTTCCTGGCTGTGACCGGTCATGAAGATCACCTTGAGATCCGGGCGATCATCCTGCAGGTGACGGGCGACCTCAATGCCGGACATGCCGTTGGGCATCACGAGAACGGTGAGCAACAGAGCGACCCGGCCGCCGTGTTCCTGCCGCACCGCCTCCAGCCTTCCCGGCGCCACCACGTGCAGGATCTTTTCGCCCTCCCGCATCTGCAGACTTACACGGCCGTTCAGGAAATTGTCCGGGCTGGGATAGTTCGTGAGCGCCATCTGCACGTATCCCGATACCTCCGACCACGCGTTCTGTGAGGTCGCGTCCAATGCTTCCAGCGGAGTCATCTTGCGCGGTGCCGGTCGTCCGGCAGGGGGCGCAATGGACTCCAGACTGATCACCTTCACGGAAAACAAACGGCTGGCCGTGGTAAGCCCCTTCAGCTTAACCGTCTCACCCGGACGGGGACGCGCCCCGAATCTGGGCAGCCGGGTCACCAGATGTTGCCCCTCGGAGAAAAGAACCATTCGTTCGCTGCGCGGCTCAAAGGAGACAACGACACCCATCACTTCCACCGGACGCTTGACCGAGAGTTCCGATTGAGAAAGCTGCTGAACCGCCGCGATCGAAGTGAGTAGTCAGACCTCGCCGTTCTGCGCGCTCGTCCATCCCGTCGAAAGACAGACGGCCAGCAGCATCCGGAACCAGGACACCGAATTCCACCTGACGCTCCAACCATTTTGATCGGCCTTCACAATCAGCTCCGCAAGCGGGCCTGCCAAAGCGCACAACGCCGCTTTTTGTAGTGACAAACATCTTACAATAAGCCCGTATGAACAACGTTTCATCCGCGATATGCTTGTCGGAAAGTTCCCGGAAATCCGTTTCATGAGATTCCTGCAGATCACCTTCATGCTGATGCTTCTGATCACCGCCGCAGCCGGCGCGCAGATCACCGATCGCTGGCTGCAGACCGATCTCGCTGACGCTCAACGCGATACCCTGATCGAGGAATCGAAGATACAGAACTTCAAGGAAGTCGCGCCCGTCCTGTTGAAAGTCCTAGTCGAATATCGCCCCCTATTCGGTCACTACAATTATTCGGGCGACAAGCCCTGGAATGACAAACGGCTCGAACCGAAACAACGGAACTTCGTGGCTGCCGAAATAGTCTGGAGCCATCACCTCCGAGGGACGAACGATCCGGCCAAAGCCAGGGTCTTGCGAACGTTGATCCCTCCCGGCAACACCAATCCCCACAGTCGTTACCTGATCGTCGACGCCCTGACCCACTCACAATGGACGCCGGAGTTGGAACCCGTTCTCGAGGCCATGCTCACTGACAAGTCCAGAACCTCGGACGCCAAGCGTCACGCCCTCGACTGCCTCCTCCATCGCTGTGACATCAACACCTACATGCCCCTTGCCATCCAGCGTATCCGGTCCACCAAGGGGCTGAGCCAACAGCTTCGGGAATACAACTACCTCACCAACCACGGCAACGACCTCTTCACCCTCAGCAAGGCCAACCATCGCGAACTCACCGATCTTGGATTCAATCTGTTGCAACGCCTCCCGCACAAGCAACCCGGGACCGGTTACTTCGTCGCCTTGCAACTCGGCTTCCTGCTCAAGATCAAGGATCAGTTCAAACCCGATCAGGACGCCGAAAAGTATCAAAGTCCCAGTGGCCTCAAACCCGGGTTCTTCACCGACACGGTCAAGAACGCCCTCGCCTGGCACACCGCCAACCGCAGGTAGCAGCCAAGGAAAGAGAACCCACTGCGTGCAAATAACGCGGTGGGTTCGCAAAACGATTGATCCCTCAAATATCCGCCATCGCCTCGTCGTAGAACGCGAGGTAATCGTCCGGCGTCGGGCCTTCGCGGAAGGCCATCGCGGACTTCGGATGCCGGTTCATTTGACCGGTGATGTTGTAGGGAATCGAAGGTCCCCAATCGAAGTCCTTCTTGATCGGCAGAATCGTGTTCTGAATGCAGTCGATCACCGGCCGCAGCTTGAACTTCGGATTGCGCAGGAAGCCCAACAGGATCTCCATCGGGCAGTTGCCCGCGCCGCGGCCGAGGCCGAGCAT
>JAYPXF010000073.1:0-4086 GCA_038154405.1 Verrucomicrobiales bacterium
CTGTCGTCGCAGCTTGGTAACTTCATCTTCCAACTTGTCGGAGGGTGGAGTTTTTTTGTGCCTCCCTCCGAGCTGGTCTCCAGATCGCAACGTCCCCCCGGAACAAATGTCCGCAGACCAGAAAATGAAAAAAATACTGCTCCTGACCGCCGCCACCGCGGCTTCCACCGGCATCGGGCAAGACACCGAACCTGCACCTGAATACAATACCGCCGTTCAACTGCCCGAACTGGTGGTCACCGCCACGCGCACGCCAACACCCACCGCCAAGACGGCTGCCACGATCGCGACGATCTCGAAATCGGATTTCGAAGCCAACGGATTCACCACGGTCGCCGATGCTCTCGAGAGCGTTCCGGGACTTTCAGTGGTTCGTAATGGCACGCCCGGTCAGGCTACTTCCGTATTCACTCGCGGTACCGAGAGCAACCACACCTTGCTGACCATCGACGGTCGACGCGCCCCCACCCTGCTTGCCGGCGGCTTCGACTGGGCCAACCTGCCGCTGGACAACATTGATCGCATCGAAGTCGTCAAATCATCCGCCTCGGCTCTTTATGGTGGGGACGCGGTCGGCGGCGTGATCAACATCATCACCCGAACCGGACGTGGCTTGGAAAAACCGGAATACGAAGCATCTTTCGAAGCCGGTTCATTCAACACCTTTCACGAAACCGCCGCACTGCGAGGAGCCGACGGAAATATTGACTACGCGCTTTCCCTCTCGCAGTTCAATGCCGACTACCCGCGTGACAACAACAACTACCGCCGCAGCAGTGCACGATCTTCGCTGGGATACACGATCAGCGAAAACGTGTACACCGATGTCAAGTTGAGTTACTACCAGGCAGACGGCGGATCGCCCGGCAGCACCGCGTTTGCCGCATTCAACCTTCCGGCAGGACCGGACAATCAGTTGAACCACCTGAAACGCGAGGTGTTCAACGTGTCCCCCGGCATCGAATGGACGCCTGGCAGCGCCTATTCCGCCAGGCTCTACTACACCTTCGAGAATCAGTGGCAACCATCCCTGGACGCGTCCGGCGCCTTCAATCCCCCCGGCACCATCAACCGCCTGAACGTCGCCTCCCACCTCATCGATTGGCAAAATGAGTATGAGATGAACCCTGACTGGAACCTCACCGGCGGTTTGCTCTGGCAGAACCAGTCGGTCGACCGCAACCAAGGTGGGGCGGCCGGAGTGGTGGACGCCAATCTGCAAACCCTCGGGATCTACGGGCAGTCGCAATGGAATGCCACCGAAGCCTTGTCGATCATCAACGCGCTCCGTTACGACGCCTACTCGGACTACGACGACACCTTCACTTGGCGGCAAGGAGTGAGCTATTCGATCGAATCAACCGGAACGGACCTCTTTGCCAGCATCGCCCGCTCCGTCGCCCCGCCCACAGCCCAGGATCTGTTCTTCCCTGGTGCCGCCAATCCCAATCTGCGACCGGAAGAATCCCTGAGTTTTGAGGCAGGGATTCAGCAACGTCTCGTTCGCGACAAGGTTTCAAGCTCCATGACCTTTTTCAGGCATGACTATGATGAGTTCATCCAATCCGATGCAACGACCGGATTCGTCCCGATGAACATCGGTGATACCGCCATCAACGGAGTAGAACTTGGACTCGATCTCAAGCCTGCTGAAAAGGTCGGCGTGGATTTGGATTACTCCTACCTCGACACGCAGAATGACCGCACTGGACAGCGACTGATTCGCCGTCCGCGACACCAGATCACCGGACGCCTCTCCCTCGCCCCCATCGCTAAACTCAATGTTTCTGTCAGCGCGAGTTACGCATTGGATCGCGAAGACGGCGCGAACGTCCGAATCGGTGACTACTTCCTGCTCAACGCCAAAGCCAGCTACCAGTGGACCAAAAACGTCACCACGTGGGTCCGCGGCGACAACCTTCTCGACGACAAGTTCGAATACAGCGCCGGCTTCCCCGCCCTGCGCCTCGGCGTCTACGGCGGCATCGGCGTGAAGTTCTGAAACAAATTCCGGCCGCAACTTGCGTCCGGCCTCCTGCTCGCAGCCGCGTCGAAATCAAGGTTTCGGCGCGGCTGTCATTTTCGTCTCCAACTCCGCCCGCATCCTCGCCACATCTTCCGGCGTCGCCGGCTTCGGCCAGATCATGTCCTGATCCCATAATGGATTTGCATTCGTGGAAACCGAAAACCCGCCCCCATCTATCCCATCCTTTCCCACCGACCAAAGTCGATACGTAGACTTCGTTTCCTGCTCGTAGCGGATAGGCTTGCCGTCATACCAATCCGTCGGAATCTCCAAAACAAAATCACCTTTAAGTTCCTCAACCGTTGAAGGCACACGTCCATGCTTCAGCTCAAATCGTTTGATTGCAATCGCGGTAACGCACAATGAATTCAATGTTTCCGAACGCGCCAGAATCTTGAAAAAGTTCCCAAGATCAATCAGCAATCCGCAAGATACCAGATAGCGATTGGGAATCGCGCGCCCGGACCATGGTGATGCGTTTAACGACCGTTGATCAACGAATGTTTGCAAGGCAACGATGTTGCTCTGACACGCGTCCATGAAAAACACGGCATCATCATAGTTGTACGCAGCAGACCAGATCTTGGTCTTAGCCCACTCCTCCAAGTCAGATCCGCCACGTTTCCCTGCTATCAGATCTGACGTGATTGAGATCAATGAGGGATAAGGCCCACTTGACCGCCATGAAATCAGGAACCCGGGATTTTGAATCGCCAGTTTCCACATCTCCAGCCCCGCAGCTCATTCCATCCGAGACGACGCAATCATGGGACCGATGTAGTCCACTGATGCCAAGGTTTCCTGCATCAGTTTCAGCTCGTGCTCTGTCCAACCCGCATGACCAATAGCATCCCAAGTCGCCCTGATGATTCCGGATGATTGGCGAGTCAACTGACTGACAAGAGAAAGTTCGGAATTATACCTGCCAAGAATCCGATGCAATGCCAACAGTTGCATTCGAGCTTCCGTCCGCCGCCCTTCATGCAAATCCAGCAGAACGGCAGCGATTCCCAATCTCATCGCCTCCTTTAGATTTCCCAAATGAGGAATTCTCATCTCAACGTGATCCTCCTATGAAAGGTCCACGACAATCACATCGTTCGTTGCCGAATCGAACCATTCCTTCAATGCATTCCTGTTGGGCTCCACCACAACGGAAATTTCATCCCACAAGTTGGTCAAACTAGAAGCCACGAATGCCCGACCGGGACCGGCATAGGCCACCGAGTCGTCAAACAGGCCTCGCGGCACTCGCGGAAGCAAATTGATCGCATCCAACATCTACTTCGCTCCGTTCGATTGAGATGGGCCAACCTTTGACACCAGCGCATCGATGGACAACTCCTCTCCCATCTTCGCATAGCGAGCTTTCACCTCCTTCGAGCGCAGATTCACCATGAACAGCCAAGCCACCCCCAACAGCAAAACGGCAGCCAAACCGATCAGCACAAACTTCGTGTTTCGCTTTAGAGAGTTTACCGCTCCCCTACTTCATCATGCTCTCCAGTTCAGCCCGTTTCCGTGCCACCTCCTCGGCAGTCGCCGGCTGCGGCCAAATCATGTCCTGGTCGAACATGGGGGACTTGTTCGTGGCCACGGGAACTCCACCGCCGTCGATGCCATCACGACCCACGGCCCAGAGGCGAAACTCAGTTTCGGATACCGCAACATATCGCAGCGGATCGCCGTCCGAATCAGCGGGAGGCGCTGGCAGGAATTCCGAAACGAGTTCGGATGCGTCCTTGGGAATTCTTCCATGCTTGAGTTGATGGCGCTTGATCGCGATGGCCATGACAATCATCCGCTTGCGAGTTTCCGCCGCGATGGCCTTCTCCCACGCCCTGCTCAAGGCCGGCAACATCATGCCGGAAAAGTAGTAGCGACGTGGGATCGATCCCGGGGCGAACTTTGCGGATTGCAAGGCTCCCGACGCGACCGCCATCTCCATGGCAACCACGTTGCTCTGAAACCAATCGAGGTGAAATCTCCCGTCGTGATAGCCGTCAGTCACGCCCCATGCCGTGCCTTTGATCATGTCCGCAACGTCATCAATATCACCA
>JAYPXF010000073.1:4096-8117 GCA_038154405.1 Verrucomicrobiales bacterium
CCACTGCCAATGGCCCCGATCAATGTCTTCGGAGCACCGCCTCCGCCAAGTTGGTTCAAGTAACCAGGTTGCGCAATTGACAGCTGCCAGACCTTGTGTCCCAGCGCCCGCTCCATCCGCATGGCTGCGATCATCGGCTCCACCATATCGACCGATCCGACGGTATCCTGGAGCTCTTTCAATTGCTGATCCGACCAACCCGGATATTGCAGTGCGTCCCAAATCGCCTTGCTCAAGATTTCGGCACAGCCGTACCTTACCAACTGGGTGATGAGAAACGGTTCGGAATCGTATTTCGCGATCAGTCGAGTGGCGCCCAGAAGATGGTGCAACGCTTCGTCCTGGCGGTCTTCGTGCAGGTCGAGAAACGCCGCCAACTGAGCTGTCCTTACCGCATCCTTCAACGGCGCCAGGTGCCGGAGCAGAACGTTGATGTGTTTCTCCTCGATCGGAAGATCCACTATGATCACGTCGTTCGTCGCCACATCCCAAAGCCGCCGCAGAGCGTCCCGCCTCGGTTCCACCATGAAACTTATCTCATCCCAGACATTGGTCACCCATTCGCGTTTGACCCGGCGCAATTCCCCCGGCCAATTGGTCAACTGCGAGAAAACGAACGCCCGGCCGGGACCGGAGTAGTACATGGACAGCGACACCAAATCGCGATCCACACTTCGGATCCTGCTCAAAGCGTCCAACATCTGCTGTCCGCCGTTTGCCTGCAGAAGATCCGCTTTCGGCACCAGCGGACCAATCCCTAATTCCTCCCCCATCGCGGCATAGCGCTTTCGTGCTTCCTCCATCATGCCCTTTGCCCGCATGTTCGCGGCGAACAACCACGCCACTGCCAATAGTGCCGCACAAGCCATCCCAACCAGCAGATATTTGGTGTTACGTTTATTCATCGCATCAGCTACTCAGTTCGTGCCAGCGAGTGTTTGGAGGTAATGCCACAAAATCCTTGGTCTGAGATCCGGAGTCATAGTGCCTCGCTGAAACGCGTCGGAAAAGCAATTCCCCATCACCTGCGACAGCGGTCAAAAAACCTGGTGAGGCGAGAGTCCTCGCGAGCCCACTTCAGAGTAGCGCAGGCACGACACTGTGGCCGTTTCGGGGTCTTCATTCCCTTTGGGATTGTGATATGGGCTCGCGTGTTTCGCTCTCCCCACCGCATTTCCTGATCGCTGGCGCTACGATCGATCAAATCACCTTGCCGAATCAGCCCGCCAACTTTATAGCCATTTCAGATTACTCATGAACAACACTTCACGTCGTCGTTTTCTCCAATCCACCGCAACTGCTACCGGGGCATTGGCACTGCCCAATTTCTCGATCGGCAAGCCGGGTGAATCTGCCAACAGCAAGATCAACGTGGCCGTGGTCGGCGTCGGTGGCATGGGCGGTTACGCGGTAAGCCAAGGAGCCAAGCAAAATCTGGTGGCATTCGCGGATGTCGATGACCAGCGCGCCGCCGGCGCCTACAAGCGCTTCCCCAAGGTCGCCCGTTTCCGGGACTTTCGCGAGATGCTCGACAAGAAGGGCAAGGAGATTGATGCGGTACTGATCTCCACGCCGGATCACACGCACTTCGCCGCCGCCATGGATGCCATGCAGCGTGGCAAACACATCTTCGTTCAAAAACCCCTCGCGCATAACATCTGGCAGATCCGCACACTCCAGAAGGCCGCACACAAGTACAAGGTGCAGACTCAGATGGGCAATCAGGGCCACACCTTCGATGGCATGCGCCGCATCAAGGAATGGGTCGATGCCGGCGTGATCGGCGATGTGCGGGAAGTCATCACCTGGACCAACCGTCCCTGCGCACCATGGTTCATCGCTCCCAAGAAGTTCCCCATCGCCACCGAGAACGCACCGGGCACGATCGACTGGAAATTGTGGCAGGGCCCCGTGCGGCATCGTGAATTCAGCCGCGAGTATGTACCCACAAAGTGGCGGAGTTGGTGGGAGTATGGTTGCGGCAGTCTCGGCGACATCGGTTGCCACACCTTTGACGCGCCGTTCTATGTGCTGGGTCTGGGATCACCGACCAAGGTGGAGATCGAACGCATCGACCCGCCCGGCCCCGGATTCATCCCGATGAGTTCCAAGGTCACCTACCGGTTTCCCCAGCGGGGCAAGAAGCCGCCGGTGAAGATGGTCTGGTATGAAGCCGGCTACGACATTCCCAAGCCCAAGCGCTGGGACGGCGGAGCAATGCCAAGCAAAGGCGGTCTCTACATGGAAGGCACGAAGGAAACGCTCTTCCACGAAGGCATGCGCCCGAACAATCCCGTGATCATGCCGGGCCCGCGTATGAAGGAGATCAAACCGGAGTTGGACAAGATCGAGCGTCTGCCGAAGCTGGGCGACGGCCCCATCGACGAACTGTTCCGCGCAATCAAGGGCGACATCAAGGCCGCCGGATCCAACTTCGACTATGCCGTGCCGCTCACGGAAGTCGTGCTTCTCGGCGCCATGGCGCAACGGACCGGCAAGACGATCGAGTGGGATCCGAAGAACATGAAGGTGAAGGGTCATCCGGAATTCGACAACCTCATCCGCGAACCCGCCCATCGGGAGTTCAGTTACGGCGACGACCTCTGGAAGAAGGCCTGATCCATGAAAGTTGCAGCTCGCCGTCTCTTGATACTGTCCTCCGGGATTCTCGCGTTGCTACTTGGGATCGTCAATCTACCCGCGCCTCCCCGTCCCGGTGGGCCAGGCGGTCCCGGTGGAAGGCCCGGTGGCCCCGGTGGAGGCGGTGGACTTCCCATCGAGAACATCAATCCGGCTGGTCAGGCGCAATCCGAAATCAACTCCCAATTGCAACAACTCACCCGCTCGTTCAACTCCAATGATCGCAACCGCGACGGGCAGATGAACCAGTCGGAGTTTTCCAAAATGTTCCGAAGTGGCGCGTTCAGCGGAATTCAAAACCGTATTCCTTCGCCTCCGGGTGGCAACCAAGGCATGGCCAGCCAAATCTTTCAGCAACTGTCCGGCAACCCGGGTTCTTTCAATCTCAATCAGTTGCTGGGATTTGCTTCAAAGATGTTGGGAGGTGCTGGTTCACCCGCAGGTCAACCCAAGGGCAAGATGCCTTTTCGTCCACCCAGTTTTGCCAAACCACCGATTCGCCTCCCAAGTTTCCTGCCGTTCGGCAACACAACGACAAACAACACCAGTAGGAACTCTTCGACCACGAACACCACCACCAGCGGCTCTGGTGGTTCAAGGGAGATGTCACTTGGCTATGCCATGACGGAAGGAAGGATACGTGACTCTAGAATTCGGCAGCAGCGATTGTCAGGCGCCGGAGTCAAATCTCCGACTGAGGGTGTCGCGTACGAGCAAGGCGCAGGATCGAGACATCAAACTCGCCCTGAAGAATGGAGCCGTGCTGACGCCAACTCGGAGATCTTACACTCCCGTCAAAGTGAGTGGATTTGATGACGTCCATCCCCGGCTGTTCACCCTGCCCAAGTCATCGGACAGCAGTTACTGGAACATCAAGGCTGCCAAATTGATGCGGACTGGAAGGCTGCCGTTCGGCTATATTGATTTCACTCTCAGGGAAGGTCAGCAATCTGCCTGTCATCCCTTCGGCGTGTTGAAGTGAGCTCGCGAGGACTCTCACCCCATCGAGCGTGGGACAGCTCGCGCCGAGTTTCGGAATGCCCTTTTCACCAACAACACTTCAGTAACAGCAACAGCGGCCCACACCTCCGGTGGGAGAGCGTACTCGCAAGCCCAAGCCAGAGTGCCAGAGGCACGGCACAATACGCCTGCTACCGCTTCGACTTACTCTTCCTCTTCATCAACACCAACTCACGCTTGTCCGCCCAACGCGTATTGCGATCAAAGACAGTGCCGAACTTCTCGTAGTTGTTGTAATTCACCCCTTCCGCCTTCCAATGCGCCACGTAGCCGTCGTAGAGCTTGCGCAAGCGCATCAACTGTTTTCGATGATCTGAATCGCCGGCCTTGTTCTCCAATTCCAACGAATCACCGGCGGTGT
>JAYPXF010000073.1:8127-10406 GCA_038154405.1 Verrucomicrobiales bacterium
TTCGGCGTATGCCCAGAAGACGTATTTCCAATCCTTGGTCACCACTGAGAGACTGTGCACGGTGGACGGCCCCCACACATTGATCAGGGGAAGCGACTTGTGCACCTCTGCCTTGGGGTTGTCCAACAGCGGCAACAGGCTCTTGCCATCCATGTTCTCCGGCAACTGAACTCCAGCCAGATCCAGAATCGTAGGTGCCATGTCGACATTGCCGGTCAACGCATCGGAACGGAGTTTGCGACCACTGTTCTGGTGTCGCGGATCATAGATCATCAAGGGAACACGTGAGGCCTCTTCATACGGCAACACCTTGGAACCGTAGCCGTGCGAACCGCAGAGGAAGCCATTGTCCGACGTGTAAATGATCACCGTATTGTCCGCCACGCCATGATCCTTCAGCGCCTTGCGGATCATACCCACCGCGACATCAATGCCGTAGATCTGCTGGTGATACCTTGCCATCACCTCGTCGTAATTGTCCGCATACCCCCAGCTGTGGAATCGCTCGTATTGCCGCCCTGCCCGGCTCTGCAACGAGAAGTGATCACCGTGTTGACGGCCATAGTTTTTGGGCTTGGTGAACTTCTTCCCGCGGTAGACATGATCAAAGGCGGGATCCGGTTGCACCGGCCGATGCGGCGCCTTGAAACTGATCGACAGGCAGAACGGTTTGCCGCTCTTCGCAGATTCCTTGATGAAGTCCCGACCAAACGCGCCATAGGAACGCGTGGCGTGCGGATACTCCTTGGCGTACTTCGCCATGGATTTGTTGGCCGCCGTCTTGAAACTCGTCTGTCCCGGGCCACCTCCCCACATGTCAAAATCATCCTCCGGCAATCGACCTTTCGAAGTCGGGGTATCTGCCACCAGGAATCCAAACTTGCCGGCGATGGCGGTCCGGTACCCGGCATTGCGCAGCAGCATCGGATAGGTCTTTTCCCAGATGGCCTGCGTCATGTCGCCATGCTCAAAATTGCAGCCATGCTTGTATTCGAACAGCCCGGTCATCACGCACGCACGACTGGCCATGCAGATGGCAGTGGTGTCGTAATGACAGTCAAACGCCATGCCGTCCTTGGCCAGGCTGTCCATGTGCGGGGTCTTGACGTCCTTGTTGCCATAACAGCCGAGCGAATAGAAGGTCTGGTCATCCGACAGCAGGAACACGATGTTCGGACGCTTTTCTGCAGCGGCATTCAAAAGCGACAGGACGAGCAACAAAGTGGCAAATCGAAGTTTTTTCATGGCAATGCGGATAAAATCCTTCCCGATCCGAACTAGGCTGTCCAACCAATTGGCGCAAAATCCGTTGCGCGGGGAAAAAGTTTGGCGGATTTTGGATACCGGCGGGTGCTGTAGGGCAAGACGATGAATGAAGAATTCAAAAACCTGCAATCAGCGCTGAAGCCCCCCATGAGCCGGCTTTCCGACGGCTCGTCGAGGAGCATGGCGGATTGGTCCACCAGACCGCCCTCCGCCGGCTCAACAGGGACCATGCCGTCGCTCAGGATGCGGCTCAGACCGCTTTCGCCGATCTCGCGCAGAAAGCCGCCTCCCTGCCCGACGACACCATCGTTCCCGCGTGGCTCTACCGACAGACCTGCTTCATGCTGCTTGAGCGTCTGGATGATCTGCTCTTCTGTATGTCGTTTCCCTTTCATCTGGTCCTTTCAGCTTTGGCCGCCAGGACTAACTTTTCAGTCACCACAGTTTTCGGGGGCAGCACCAAAATAACCGACCGCAACGACTGGGTATACGAGAAGGACGACGACTTGACAGGATTGTTCACCGTCAAGGTGCTGCAACAGGCGCAAGAGGAATGATAGTCGAGAAAGTAAGCGTCGCCCCTATGGGACTCCGAAAAGAGCTATTCATCCAACAATCTGCGCATCGAAGAATGCAGCATCTCTTCCACCGACGGTTCCACGCGGGATACCCGGCCGGTTTCATAACCACCCTGTCCGTAGGAAATCTTGGTTCCGATATAGCCGGGTGAGTATTCACCATATGCCGCCATGGCCACGAACAGATCAGGACGCATCTTCTGGGCTGCCAACTGGTATTCCACAAACAGTTCACCCGGAAGATAGAGAACGCGGGCATTGCCCAACCGCAGGCAGTTGATGTTGATCTTGTAGCCGGCCTTGTTCCGGCGAAGGAACACCAGATCCCGTGCGGCGAACACACGATCGCGATCTTTGCGCTTCTCATCTTCCAGAATCGGGAGGCGCGACTTTTCGGAAATCGTGTTCCGAACCGGCAGCGACAATGGATCGAAT
>JAYPXF010000073.1:10416-25133 GCA_038154405.1 Verrucomicrobiales bacterium
GGCGAGAACGGGACGATTCTCCGGCGCACCGTTGTTGTATTTGCCGGCGCCAACGTTGCCCCCCGCTCCAGCAAAGTGAGTATGAGCAACATCCGGAAATTCCTTCTCCATGATCGCGCGAGCCATTCCAGGGAAATCCGGATTCACACCACCGCGCCCATAGTAACTCTGGGGATGCGTGGCATAATGGGTGATGGACGCGACCGGCTGTTCTCCGTTCCAAAACGCAACGAGCTTCAACAGCGGATCAATCACACCTTCCGGCGCGGCGATCGCGGCCGGATTGCGACTGGAACTGAAGCGGACAATCTTCACCCGCCCGTTGCCACCGAGAATGCGACGATTCGACGCCACCTTCTCCACCTTGCCGCTACCGAGACCGACATGAGTCACAGGCTTGGCAGCTGCCAATGAACTCTTCACGGCGGCAGCAACATCCTTGATCGCTTTGCGCGCAAAGACCGGGTCAAACATGAACCCACTCAAACCAACTGTCTTGATCAGATCCTCCGTGGAATAATCCGCCGCCGGTGCGTCGTGTTGATGCAGCGTGTGAACGGTCACGCGTTCCGGCACGGTACCTGCCGCTTCGGCCAGAAGTTTGCGATACTCGACATGTGCCCCGCTGCCTATGCCCACCCAATCGAAGGCGCAAAGCACGATCGGCCGGCCGGCATTCAGAATCACGACCCCACGGGCGGAAAGCGGGGCAATGATCTTCTTGGCCGGCATCACCCCGCCATTACACAGCGGGGCACCAATCGGCGGCGTCACATCCGCCTCGAAAGTGGCCACCCGAAGCTGGGCGGCGGAGGACATTGAAACGAGCAGAACGAGACCAGACAGGGAAAGCAGGCGACGCATGGTGACAGGATCGTTCAGCAGGAAACCGGAGCTGTAAACGAATTTGTCAGACGACAAGATTGAAACTTCTCGCGCCACAAAGTGTCTTGGTTCAAGGTGCTAAGTAATTCACTGAACCAGAATACAGGAGTATTGAGTCATGGCTGAAATGGACGTTGTTGATTACGAGATTTTCGGATCGGAAATGCAGTTTGTGGAAATCGAACTCGACCCCGAAGAAGCCGCGGTGGCCGAGGCCGGCGCGATGATGTACTACGACGCCGGCATCGAGATGGAAACAATCATGGGTGACGGATCCCGGGTCGGTTTCTTTGGCAAGATCCTCGGCATCGGACGTCGCCTTCTCACGGACGAGTCCCTCTTCATGACCGTGTTTCAAAACAAGGACAGCGGCAAGAAACGCGCCGCGTTCGCCGCTCCTTATCCAGGCAAGATCATTCCCATCAAGCTTTGTGACATTGGCGGGACATTGATCTGTCAGAAGGACTCGTTCATTTGTGCTGCCAAGGGTGTCAGCATCGGCATGCATCTGCGCAAGAGCATCGGCGCCGGTTTCTTCGGCGGAGAAGGATTCATGTTGCAGAAGCTGGAAGGCAACGGATTTGCCTTCGTGCACGCCGGCGGCACGATCCGCGAGCGGGAACTGGCTGAGGGCCAGGAGATCCGGGTGGATACCGGTTGTATCGTAGGCTACACGCCGACGGTTGATTTCGACGTCAAATTCGTTGGCGGCATCAAGTCCATGTTTTTCGGCGGCGAGGGTATCTTTCTGTCGCGACTCCGGGGACCAGGAAAAGTCTGGCTGCAGTCATTGCCATTCAGCCGTCTCGCCGACCGCATCGTGGAGGCGTCTTCAAAGTTCGGCGAAGTAAAGAGAGGCGAGACCGGCAAGGGCGAGAAATTGTAGCCAAGTGCTGGGCAACGCATTAGCGTTGGTCTTGCGGTGGCACTCGATGTTTTGAAACGTCTGTTCGGTGGCGGCTCTGACGAGGGGGATGAGTCGGAGAAGGACGTTCACGTGCTCACGGAGGAGGGCAAACCGACGCTGCGACTCCCCGCGGATCCGCAACGCGAAATCACCCGCGTGGAGAAGCTCACAAGCGATCCTGTCGCGCGGGAACATTACATCGCCTTCATCAGTTCACTGTATGAACTCGTCGTCCGCAACGATGATTCCCCCGCCAACATCTGCGATCTCACACGCGGGCTCGCCTGCTCCCACAAGAAGCTCCGCGATCAGGCCGGCGAGTGGCTGATGCGGGTGACGCATTACTTCGAAGCCGCGCGACACGAAATGTTCCGCGTGATGGAACAGGAAGGCGAAGAGTCACGTCTGCAACTGATCAAGGCGATATGGAAGAACATGCCCCCCCGCTCCACAACTATCGCCCTGCTTCAACAAGGCCTGGCGGATCCTTGTGAGCGGGTCCGATACGTTGCCGTCGATCGCATCCGCGCCTGCGACATCCGGGAACTGCTCCCGCAGTTGGAAGAACAGCGCCAGATGGAAACGGAGCCAAAGATCCAACGCTTCATTGATTTCACCACGGCTCTGATGGAGGATGGATTCTATGTCGAACAAAAGCCGGACTCGGAGGATTACCTCGTCTCCGTGAACATCGGCAGCGGCGGCGTTTCCTCGAGGTCGATTCCCGCCGATGAATATAGTCCGGCAGCGGTGCAGCATGCGCTGGAACAGTTGCGCTCAAACTGGAATCTCATCAAGGACGGCAAGAAAGAGTAACCCGCCCAGAGCTCCCGAAGCGCGCGTCGTCAAAGGGCTTTGGCAACGGCTTCTGCGAGCTTCTGTCGGTAGGCGGCCGTGCCGATCAGGCGGGCTTCGGATACGTCCGACAGGTAACCACCTTCAATGAGCACGGCGGGACGTTTCTGCTTGGCGATCACACTCATGAAGCGGGCACGGCGCACGCCGCGATCCGCCATTCCGACATTCTTGATCAACGCACCGTGAACCCGGGCTGCCAGATGCATGTTCCGCGCATCATGCGTGTTGTTGGGCATGATTCCACTCATGGGATCGGAGTAACCACGCGTCAGCGTCGATGGCATTCCCTGCGGTGTCGTGCAATACGTCTCCAACCCGGCCGCGCCCTTCCCGGCCGCATTGAAGTGCAGGCTGATGAAAAGATCCGCGCGATGGCGATCCGCCACTGCAACCCGCTGGTCGATGGACATGGTGACGTCGTTCGTGCGAGTCATCACGACCTGCCATCCCTTGGCGCGCAGCAATGGTTGAATTCGCAGAGCCCAGTCCAGCGAGTAGTTCTTTTCATAGAATGCCCCCAGCGTGCTCTCCGTGCCGTTGTGCTTGCCACCGTGACCGGCATCGAGACAGATGATTCCCCGAGTCTTCGGAAACGGCCGGTACGATCCGACGAGCGGACGAAGGTTTTTTTCGGCATCCAACACGTTCACGAACGGAACGCCGTTGGTCATGCGTAATGGGTAGCCCAGATAAACCTGCCACCCGTTGAAGATGGCGTAGCGCGCCTTCGCCGCCAGACCGAAGACACCCCAATGCGTGACCAGATGAAACTGATTCGTGGACACCGGTCGAAGACTGCCGATGCCTTGACTGCTGGCCCAATAATCCAAAGGCAGCCACTTCGCGGCAGAACGGCCACCCGCTGCCGGACGCGGGGGAAGCTGAGGAGAAACGCGCACGGTCGAAACCGGTCGCGTGATCAGTTTCATCGGAGCAACGACTGAATCATCAATCGAACCGGAAGTCGTTTCTGCACTGTTTGCAGGAAATGGGCGCTCACTCGGGATCACCGATCCTGCATTCCGGGGATTGGCGTACTGTGCGGGCAGGGCTGTCACCGTGCTTTCCTGCCAATTTGAAGACGTGCCGCAGCCCTGCAAATAGGCTCCCACCAGCAGCGTCAGAAGTAATGGATACCAGCGGCGCACGAGGGAGTTAAGCCACCCCCATTTGAGGAGACAAGCAGGATGTATTCACACTCCCAAAAGGGCAGGTGTGGCGGTCGTCAGCTCATGGCGACTTCGCCCGCTTTCCTCGTTGACCGCCCACGACGGCCGTGGATGGAATCCCCAAGTTCCCGCCGCGCCCGATCTGCCAGCTTGGCCAGTTCATCGATCACGTCTGGATTCTGGTCGGCAACATTGCTCTCTTCGGCCGGATCCGCCTCCAGATTGTAGAGCATGTAGTCGGTCTTCTCCGGCTTCTCAATCCCCCAGGATTTGCGATAGGTGTTCAGCTTCCATTCACCCTGACGCACCGCCTGAAGCACATTCTCACGGTAGTAGTAGAAATCCTTCCTTGGCGCTTCCTCGATGTTTTCGCCGGCCATGAGCGGCCAGATGTCGACGCCATCGATCTCGGGACGCTTCTCCAACGTTGCCCCGGCCAGTTTGGCAAATGTCGGCAACAAATCCATGGCGGTCACGATCTCGTGGCACAGTTGCCCCTCCGGAATCCGCCCCGGCAGGCGTGCAACACAGGGAACCCGCATGACGCCTTCGAGCGTCTGCCCCTTGCCCCCACGAAACGGCCGGGATGTTCCTCCCACATAGCCCAACGCTTCCTCCGATTGTGTCGCCGGCCCGTTGTCGGACACGAAGATCACGAGTGTGTCTTCGTATTTCTCCAACTGCCGCAGCACCTCCATCAACGCACCGATGCTCCAGTCAAGTTCCTGAACCGCGTCGCCATAGATACCCTGCCTGGATCCGCCCGCAAACTCCTCCATCGGCATCAGGGGCCGGTGCGGGATGATGTGCGAAAGCACCAGGCTGAACGGATTGTCCCCGGCTGATTCAATGAACTCAGCCGCCTGTTCCGTGAATGACGTGGTGAAGGTCTGTGGATTGGATTCCTCTTCCAGCTCGGTTTCTCCGTCCATCAACGGCAATGCCGAGGTGAGAAAGATGTGGTCCTCCACTTCCGGATCCAGATAGCTGTGGGAGAAAGGAATCCCGAAGAAATAGTCGAATCCCTGCTGGAGCGGCATGAACTGCGGGTTGCTGCCCAGTGCCCATTTGCCGATGTAACCGTTCACATAGCCCGCCGTGTCCAGCACCCGCGGCAGCGTCCGTTCCTCCGGATTCAAGCCGACAAACGCGCCCGGCGGGATGTTCTTGCCGCCCAGACCGATCCGAGTGGGATAACAACCCGTCAACAAGGCCGCGCGTCCCGCAGTACAATTCACCCCACCAGAATAGTATGAGGTGAAACGGATCCCCTCCTCTCCGATCAGGTCAATATTTGGGGTGGCAAATCCTTTTGCCCCGTAGCATCCCAAGTCCCCGTAACCCAGGTCGTCAGCAATGATGATCAGGAAATTGGGAGGGCTGGTATCCTTCTTTTTCGAAAAGAGATTTTTTAGCATGTTGGTCCGCGGGGATCGGGGAAGCCCCGTAGGAAACCAGTCCGACACCAACAGTTCAAACAGAAAAATCCCCCGACCGAATCCACTCCAGGTCATCAGGCGCACCCAGATAGATATAGCACCACGCCTGCACGGTGGAATCGTCTTCCAACGCGACCTCCAGCAGTTCACGGGTGTATTCGGATTTCGCCGGATTCGAGAGGTCGCAAACCTCAAAATCATCCAATTCGGACAACATTTGTAACGCATCACGAAGCCGAAACACTTCACCGACGACCCGGTCAACCGCCTGTTCCGCCCGAGTCAACGCCGGATACCATGACACTCTCCAGAGCCTTCCCGGCACTGTCCCCCTTCCCACGAACTCGGCCTGCTCGCCTAGAAACCGCTCATGAATGTCCGGTCGCACCGAACGCCGGAGAGTGCCGTAAACAAAGACCAGGTCCGATTCCATCAAGCGGAAAACCAGACTAGAGCGGCTTGATCACGATGTCCTTGAACCACACGACCTGCCCGTGGTTCTGCAGCCCGATGCGCCCCGTTCGCGGCAGATCCTTGAGCGCCGTCTTGAACTTGTTGTTCGTGCCATCCGGATTCTTGCCGGCCGTGTCCCAATCATCGACATCGACGTCGAACACCTGCACACCGTTGATCGACAGCCGGATCCGCCGTCCTTTGCACGTCAGTTTGAAGGTATTCCATTCGCCCACCGGTTTCGCCGGATCGGACGACGGCGCCTTGGCATCGTAGAAGGATCCATTGAGTTTTTTGGCGTCCTTCTTGCCGTGCGTTTTCTGGAATCCCTCGTTGTCCATCAACTGAATCTCAAACCCGCCGTTCACCGGATTGTCCTTGTCCGTCCGATAAAACACTCCGCTGTTGGCCCCCTCGCTCAACTTGTAGGAGAGCGACAGTTCGAAGTCCGAGAATTCCTTCTTCGTCCAGATGTAGCCCATCCCGCGAACGCGGATCTTCCCGTTCTTGGCCTTCACCTTCTCCATCTTGCAGGTGAGCGAACCATCGGCATCAAGCACCCAGCTGCCGGGGCGGTATTCCCAAGATTTCAGGTTGGAACCATTGAAGAGAATCTGCCGCTGCCCGGCTGTAAGGATGAGAGAGGTAATGGTGAGAAGACCCAGTAGAATTCGCAAACGCATGCGGGAGTTATATCGGTCGACTATCGAGATTCAACGTCCGATTGAGCCGTCCCCCACAACCCGCTGTCTTGGCGGCGATCAAAAAGAAACGGCTGCTCCGAATCGCCTGTCACGGTTACCTGTACGGGTGGGAAGTTCGAGCTGATCAGATCCAGTTGCACGTGGGTGATATTGGTCGCCCAATCCCGCTCAATCACATACCACTTGTGGCCATCCGCATGCAGATACAGCAGCGGCTTCCCAAACGCTTCAGCCGCGGACTTCAATGCCTCCACGAAATCATCCATGTCACCCTTGGCGTCCCCCTTGCCGGCCTTTGCCTGCGCGAAGATGGCCGCTGAATGCACCAAGTCTTGATGCCGCTTGAGATTCTCAGCAACCCAACGACCATCATCCGCCAATCGAGTCCTCCATTCCGCCGGATCGTGCACGCGTCCTCCCACCTTGTTGATCCCGATAAACAGCACCCGGTCCAAGACGAATGCGAAATTCTCCGGACGACCGGACTGTCGCGTTACGGGAGCCGGAGATTTCCATTGTCGGTCGAATCTCAGAAAGTGTTTCGACCACAACCGCCAACCACGATCCGGGTCAGCCTGATCGTTCCACTCATTGTCCCCCGGCACGATGAAGGTCGGAATGCGGTTACCCCCGGAAAGAATCTCCGCCACCCTTGCGTATTGCGATTCCGGCCATTCCTTGTTCCGGCCGGTCACGATGTCCCCACAATGGATCATGAAACGACTGGTTCCCAATTCGTTGTCCAATCGCATGAACCGCTCCAGCGCGACCTCGGCTGCCGGCGTGTAAGGGCCGCAACCCATCGCGGTAAAGACGACCGGATTGCTCCGCCGAGGCGTGAGGCAACTGGCGAGCACTATCGCCACACCGGCCAATGAGATGAACAACACCTTGCGCATCCGGCTGTTCTAATACTCGCGAAGAGTGACAACAAACAGTTTCGCAGTGACACGCCAGCCCCCTTGGCGTGTCATCTGGCGATGAGCCGCGAATCGTTCGATGGAATCATCCTCGGCACGGGACACAATTCCCTGATTCTGCAGGCATACCTGTCGCGTTGCGGACTGCGGACAATCTCAGTCGATCGGGCAAAGATTCCCGGAGGCGGATTGTCCACCATCCAGAACGAACGGCTCCCCGGAGTCTTCCACAATCCGCATGCCTTTTTCCTCCGCGCCGTAACGGCCATGCCATGGTATCGCGATCTGAAACTGGAAGAACATGGCGCCCGACTCATCGAGCCCGAGTTGAATGTCGCGATGCTCTTGCGCGACGGCCGCAGTCTCCAATGGTGGACGGATCTGGATCGCTCGGTTGATTCTTTCGCGCAGATCTCGCGGAGCGACGCGGATCGTCTTCAACGATGGGCGGAGGAATTCGCGCCGATCGTGGAAAACATTCTCTTCCCGGAAGCTCAGGCGCCGCCGCTACCCAGGGCCAGACGGGAGCAACTGCTTCAACGTACGCCAATGGGCCGCCGCCTCCTGGAGATCCAACAACTCTCACCGCTCGAATTCGTCACCCGGGAATTCGAGAATGATTCCGTCCGCGCCGGCCTGCTGTTCTTCAACGGATTACGGGAAGTTGATCTTCGCCTGGAGGGTTTCGGCCACGCCATCCCCGCCCTGCTGGCCTCAAGACACAAAGCGCAGATGTGTCTCGGGGGATCAGCCCGACTGGCGGATGCACTGGTCAAAGACATTGAGCAGAACGGCGGTACGATCAGATGTGAAATCGAGATTGATCGCCTGTTGATGAATGCGGGGCGGGTTTCTGGAATTGAACTCACGGATGGCGAACAGATCGATTCAACCGGCTTCGTTGCATCCGGACTCAACCCACAACAGACCTTCCTCGATCTGCTTCCTGAATCCGAAGTTGCCGCCGAACTGCGAGCACAAGCAGCGAAATTCCGATACAATCTTCTGGCTCCGTTGTTCGGCGTCCATGTCACCAGCAGAGAACCACCCGACTACTCAGCCGCCCAGACCGATCCGGAGCTGGAGAACGCGTTCATGACGATCATCGGACTGGACCGGTTCGAGCAGTTTCACCAGATCGTCGAGGCGCATGAGAATGGCAGACTCCCCTCCACCGTCGCCTGGGGAACAACTCCAACCCGTTTCGATTCATCCCAGGCGAGCGAAGGCAGGCACGCTTCGTTCATGTGGGAGAAACTGCCTTACGGGCTGCACGGTGATCCCGGCAACTGGAGAAATCTCCGCAACACACATGGACACGAACTCCGGCGCTTCTGGTCAGGTTATGCGCCAAACATGCACGGCCCAAACGTCCTCGATCAATTCAGTCTCAGTCCCTTGGACACAGAGCAGACGCTGCCGAATATGCGACAAGGCGATCTGCTGGTCGGCTCCTTTGCCAACAACCAGATCGGCCACAATCGTCCCTTCCCCGGCGCGGGCTATTACCGCACACCGATTCCCGGTCTTTACCTCTGTGGCGGCTCCACTCACCCCGGCGGCAACATCACCGGTCTCTGCGGCTACAACGCTGCCAGCGTGATCGCTGCGGACGCCGGACGGCCGCTTTGGTGGAATCCCCGCGACATCGAATCGCACCTGGCTTCCCTTTGACGCTCTCCAGATTCACGTTTGCAACCGGGAATCCTTCTGCAATCCTCTCGCATCCCCTCGGAAGAATCCGAACAACCGTGCAAACACATGTCAGCTGAAGAATCATCCTCTCCCGTTGCCCGCCCGTGGTGGAAATCCATCGGTCCCGGTCTCGTCACCGCCTGCGTCGTAATCGGCCCCGGCAGCATCACCACCAGCACCAACGTCGGTGCGGCCGACGGCTATTCGAAATCATGGGTCGTCGTGTTGGCCGTGGTGTTCATGCTCGCCTACATGCAGATGGCCGCCCGCCTCGGCGTGGTGACCCAGACCTCCAACGGCGATCTCTGTCGCAAACACGCCGGCAATTGGCTCGCCATTCTCATCGGGGTCGGCATCTTCTTCATCGCCGCCGCCTTCCAGTTTGGCAACAACCTCGGTGTCCATGCCGCCATCTCCACCTATGCGAAAGGCGACTACTGGATTCTCCTGTTCAACGGACTGGCGCTCGCCTTTGTGTTCGGCTTCAAGAATCTCTACGCGACATTGGAGAAGGTCATGTCCGTGTTTGTCGGACTGATGTTGTTGGCCTTCTTTGTAAACGTGTTCTTCGCCAAGCCGAACGTCGGTGAACTGGCGTCCGGATTCATCCCGACGGGAATCACCGAACTGGGTCTGCCGCTGGTCGGTCTCATCGGCACCACGTTTGTGATCGCCGCCGCCTACTACCAATCCTACCTCGCCCGCTTCAAGGGCTGGCAGGTCGAAGACCTGAAGGCCGGCGCCGTCGATGCGCGCGTATCCGCCATCATCATGGCGCTCATCACCTTGATGTTGATGACCACCGCCGCAGCTGTCCTTCGTGGCGAGAAACTCGGAGGCGTCTCCGACATTGCCAACGCCCTCAAACCGCTCTTTGGCGAGGAAGGCCGGATCATATTCTGCGTCGGACTTTTCTGCGCGGCATTTTCGTCGTTCATCGTCAATTCCATGATCGGTGGATTCATACTCGCGGACGGTCTGAACATGGGCAGCACACCACAGGACAAGGCGCCGCGTTTGCTGACCGGGGCGGTGCTGGTAGTCGGCATGTTGGTCGCCCTTTACGTCATCAAGACCGGCACCAAGCCGATGCCCGCCATCGTCGCAGCTCAAGCCGTGACCGTCATCGCCGCCCCCCTGATGGCCGTCACGCTGCTCTGGCTGTGCAACCGCCAAGACATCATGGGTGAACACAAAAACGGCCCGGTCCTCAATGTGATCGGAGGTATCGGAATGCTCGTTCTGGTGATCGCCGCCTACAACACGGCTGCCAACAAGGTTCTCCCGGCACTGACGAAGAAACCCAAGCCTGCAGTCGAAGAAGTCGCCCCCGCCTCACCGGCACCCGATACCAACGCGCCGGCGGTCAAACCCGACTGACACATTCGTATCCAGCTACGCAATCCAAACTCCGGATGGACGGCATCTGGAGTCTTAACATCACAATTCCCGGCTGGAAGTTTCCTGACTTCCTGAGATAACCATCGCATGCAATTTTGTTCGATCCGATTCCTCGTGGCTCTGTGCCTGGTCGCATTCGCCCTTTCGCTCCCCGCACAGAACGCCAACAAGAAGAACAATCAGAAAAAAAAGAAAAAGTCGGGCATCATCAAGAACACTGCGATCGCACCAGGCGGAGTGCACGCCCCGATCGCCAGCTGGAATCCACCCGGACACCAGGACTTTCCAGCGATGTGCCTCGACGACGAAGGCCGTCCGTCCATCGTCTACATCGGTCACAACGGCAGGAAGGATACCCTCAAGCTCGCGCAATTGATTGACGGCAAACTCGTCAGAACCAAGGACATCCAGACGCGTGGCGGAGATCTGTATCAGCCCACCATCTTCAACGATCCGAAGGACGGCCTCACCGCCGCCTGGTCGGAACTGGTCAACGGAAGATGGCTCGTCATCCAGCGCCCGACCGGAAAGGGCAGACTGCGCTGGCGCCCCCGGGAAACCGGCAGTGACATCTTTCTCGATGCGGCGGTGGACACCGCCGGCCGCCAGTGGCTGACCTGGCAGCGCTTCGATGCGGGATTCAGCAATATCGAAATCAAATGGGACACCGACGACGGCAAGCGCCGGCACCTCCCGTTGACCAAACACGTCAAAGGCGATTGGGAACCGCGTCTGATCTTGGGGCGGAAAGACGAAGCGCTGGTCCTTTTCGACAGTTATCGCAACGGAAACTACGACGTGTTTCTTGCCAATGTCACCGCCGACGGGAGAAGCACCATCATTCCCATCGCGACATCCGAGCGCTATGAGGCGCGGGCAGAAGGAGCGCTTTCACCCGACGGCAAGAAACTCTGGGTCGCCTATGAAAGCGGGATCAAGCGGTGGGGCAAGGATCTCGGTGCGGAGTGGCGCAAAATCGGCGGCGGCCTGAATTACGACCGTCGCATCAAGTTTGTGAGCGTTGATCTCAAGTCCGGCAAGGTTCGTCAGATCTCTGACATCACCCCGCTGGTCCCGGACGTGGTTTCGCCATTGGGCAAACCGGGTTCAGGCGCGGTCAACCTCCCCAAGGTCGTGGTCGATCAAGGCGGCAAGCCGTGGATCTTCTTCCGCTATTGTCCAGAACGTGGCGCGGGTTATTGGCAACTGGCCTTCACCCGTTTCGACGGCAAGGAATGGTCGCAGGCCAAGACCCTCGCCAACAGCGCCTTCTGCCAGGATCGCCGCTGCTCCGCACTGGTCGATGAGGACGGCATGATCTGGGCGGCCTGGCCGAGTGACAACCGCCGCAACAAACAACACGGCGATACCGGCATCTATCTCACAAAGATCGATCCGACCAAGAAACTGGCTTCGGCCGGTCCGCTGCCCTTTGAAATCGAAGGCATACAGGAATCCCCTCTCAAAGCTCCCAACGACACCCCGGAACGGGATCGCAATGAACGCAACGAATGGACGATCAACGGTGAGACCTACACGCTCGTCTGGGGTGATGTTCATCGACATACGGACTTCTCCAACTGCCGCACCACCGATGACGGCTGTATCGTGGAGCACTTCCGCTATGCCATCGATGCCGGCGGACTGGATTATCTCGCCACGTCCGATCACACCGAGGTCGGCAAGACCTTGGATCCCTATGAGTGGTTTCAAAGCCAGAAGCTCGCGGACATATTTCAAAACCCGGAATTCTTTCTCTCGCTTTACGCTTATGAACGCGAACAGAAGTGGCCTTACGGACATCGCAACGTCGTGTTCGACCAGCGCGGTGGCCCGGTGGTTTACATCAAGCGCAGCAACTATGAGAAATCCCCCTGGGCCACCAGGCTACCACCCGAGGACGGCGTCCGCAAAGGCGAACTGCCACCGTGGCATCTCTGGGAGTTGCTGCACGAACACGGTCATCGTGCCGTAACCATCGAGCACACCTCCGCTGGCACCATGGGCACAGACTGGTCGGTGTATGACAAGATTGACCACAAGTTCGAGAACATCGTGGAACTCTTCCAAGGTTCACGGGAAAGCTATGAGGGTGTCGGTGCTCCACAACCGCAAGTGGTCACCAAGACGAGCAAGAGCCAGTTCGGCAAGTTCAGTGCGGGCGTGTACCAAAATGCACTGCGCCTCGGTCACAAGCTCGGCGCCTATGCAAGTTCCGATCATCGCTCCGTGCATGTCTCCTATGGCGGTGTCTACGTGAAGAACTTCGACCGCTCGGCAATACTCGACGGCATGGACAATCGACTGACCGTCGCCGCCACGGACAAGATCTTCATGGAATTCTCCTGCAATGGAAAACCACTCGGCAGCATCCTCGAAAGCACAAAGAAACCGGAACTGACCATGGCCATCGACGGCACCGCCGACATCCAGAAGGTCACCGTCATCCGCAACGAGACGAACTACCAGGTCTTTGAACCCGGCAGCCGGGTATTCAACAAGATCTGGACTGATCCGAATCCCTTGGAGGGCGAGAACCGCTACTACCTGCGTATCGAACAGGTCGACGGAAACATGGGCTGGACCTCACCGGTCTGGGTGACCTACCAGCCCTGATTCACCAGAACATGGTGTAGACACCACCGCCCAGAAATCCGGCGCCGATCAGACCGATCACCACTCCCACGGTGAACAGGCCTCGTCGACTGGTGTCGACGGACAACCCGCTCAAGGTGATCGCGACCGACAGGATCGTCACGCCGATGGCGAAGAGCCCGTGTTCCAGAATTGCCTGTCCCACCTTGGCTTCGTCGCTTTCCGTCTCAAACTTCACCTCTCCTATCCCTGAGCGATACTCCCCGATCCGCTGTTGGTCCACCACATCAACCGGCTTCCCCATCGCTTCCAACAAAGCGACCTTGGTGCGCAACACCTCGACTTTCATCCGCGCCGTTTCCATTCTCTGACGCTCAATGATCTGCTCCGTCCGTCCGATCAGGATCTCATTGGCGGTAATACCGGCCAGCAACGCGCCCACCGCCGACAACAAGGCCATGTTCATGGAAGCAATCGCGATCACCTTGTTCTGATCGGCCCCATCCTTCGACGTGTGCTCCTTCATGTGTCCGATGGCATGCTTGCCACTCTCTTCAATATCAGAGGACATATGGCTGCAGGGAAAAGTCAGAACACCGGCTGGAATGCCCCGACCTTTTTTTGCTTTTTGAAGTAGATGAGCAACAACGGGATTGCCATGTAACAGAGGATGATCGTGGCGTCCAAGATGATGTGAACCCAACCGTGAGCCTGACTCCAATCCCCACAATACCGCCGTGCAGGAAAATCCGATGTGTCGAATAAATCGCTGATAATGGCGAGCATACCGCAAGTATGCTCCGGCGATTCCGCCTGTCACAAAAAACTCTTAACGTAACTTTTCTATTCGATCAGACGCGCTGGAGGTGCCTTTTTAAACTCCGTTGGCCGCAAATAGATAGGTTCCAACTCCCCCACCATTGCTTTGTCGTCAGTCTTTGCGAGTACACGGACCAGATCCACTGGATCCGGATGCACTATGTCTCCCCCGCCAAAGTCCTTCACCACCTCCGGGCCGACCAATCGGGCGCCAGACTTCGCGGCGGCTTCAACTGCAGCTCGATCCTGAATTCTCAGTTCGGATGTGGCGCTCGCACCGTCACCGTTGAATCGAAAATACTTCGTGTAAAACTCCCCACGCTGCGCATCCAGCACCACCACAAAATCGCCCTGAACAGCCGCTCCACAGGCGATCGCATCCACGCTCGGAGCTCCGACCAATTCCACCTCAGCTCCCAACGCCCACCCCTGGGCCAATGCGATGGCAGAACGAATACCCGTGTATGAACCCGGCCCCAGTCCCAACACGATCCGCTCCAACTCCGACCGCTCCGCTCCGGCCTTCTCGAAGGCCGTTTCAATGAGAGCCAGAGCCCCCACCTGGCGATTGAACTGAAAGATCGTGGCCGGTCCGCGTTGACCAAAATCCAGATGCGCGGCCCGACGGTCGGTTGAAAAATCAATCGCCAGAGTCTTCATGGGAAATCATCCGCCGTGTTTCGTTTTCCGTCCGTATTCGCACCCGGCGAAGAATTCCCCTTGGTAACTCCTGTTCCTGATCAAACCAACGGCTCGCCCATTCCACGACGGCAACACCGGCTTCGCCGTTCAGATACTCCTCAAGACCGGCACCGCGAATCTCTTCCTTCGATTCCAACCGATACAGATCCAGATGATGGACGACGTAGTTT
>JAYPXF010000074.1:0-19032 GCA_038154405.1 Verrucomicrobiales bacterium
TTCGTCGTAGACCTGGATCGCCAGACCGTAGTTGGCGTTCTTGTCGCCCTGGATAATGACCGGAATCTCTTCCTTCTGCGTCAATCGTCGGACCAGAGGTCGCACTCCAGCCAGGCCGATGTCGCGACCGCCATACACAACCTGCCCTTCCGGCGTCACCGCGAGCAAAATGCTGTTCTTCTCCAATTGCGACGCGGACATCGCCTGCGGCTTGTCCACCTCCACCCCGGTTTCTTCGACAAAGACCGTGGTCACGATGAAGAAGATCAGAAGGATGAACACCATGTCGATGAGCGGGGAGATGTTGATCTCCTCCAAGGTGTCGCTTTCCACCAATGAACGTCGGTTGCGCATGTCGGTTCCTTTCAGGCGGGTGACAACTGAAGTCCCTGACCGTTCAACTCTTCATCGCGGGTGGGGGCGATCGACGCACCGCCCGAACGGGGCTCAATCTTCAGGAGCCGTCGTTTGGTGGACTGCACGCAGGCGCTTTCCACATTGGCCAGAAAGGCTTCATACTCCTCTTTCCGCCGCTTGATCACGGCCACCAGCACGTACCCGGGAATCGCAACGAGCAGTCCCATCTCCGTGGTGATCAAGGCTTCGGAAATGCCGGCGGAGATCTTGTCCATCGTCTCCGTGCCGCCGCCCTGGGAAAGCGCGTTGAAGGTGGCCAACATGCCGAGCACCGTTCCCAGCAATCCCATGAGCGGTGCAGAGTTGACCAGCACAGTGATGAGATTCAGACGCTGCTCGACCTGGGGAAACTTGGAGAAGCCCACCTCGGAAAAGCGATCCTGCACTTCGTCCGGACAGTGCACTTCGTCGGTGGTGTAGCGGATGATTTCACCCACTTCCCCCCTGCCCTGCGCCGGATCATCCACCCACGAGCGCCAATCCTCCTCGCGAATCTTCCGAAATTCACGTTTGCAAAACCAGACGATCAGGCTCATGGCGCTGACGTAGATGCACATCGCAATGATGAACAAGGGAATCATGGTCCAACCACCGCCGAGCCAAACCCGGACTGACTGAACGATAAACTCCTGAAACTTGGGATCTGTTGCTGCTTCCATGTTGTGTCCTTACGCGGAGGGTTGCGGTGAGGAAACGACGCCAGCGTCACCCGCGTCGTCGTCTTCGGGATCGTCAATTTGCACGGGAATCTTCGGCGCCGGTGCCGGCGGATCGGCCGGACCTTCATCGTGCTCGCTCAACTCGGGATCAATGCCGTTGATGAACGCCACGCTGATCTGTTCCATCGCGCCCATCACGCCTTTGGCCTTGCGGGAAATCACCGCATGGATCAGTAGCGAAGGAATCGCCACGATCAGACCGAACTCGGTGGTGACCAAGGCCTCGGAAATACCGCCGGAAAGCGTCTTGGGATCGCCGGTACCGAAAACGCTGATGATCTTGAAGGTGTTGATCATGCCCGTCACCGTTCCCAGCAACCCGAGCAACGGCGCGGTGGCCGCAGCAATCGCCACCACCGGCAGCAGACTCTCCAGTCGCGGCCGCACCTTGAGCATCTTCTCGTAAAGCACTTCCTCGATGTATTCCTTCTTCTCGTTCGCGTGATCGATCGCCGTGCGCAACATGTCGCCGACGGGACCGCGGATGCGTTTGGCGTGCTCATGGGCCTTCGCCGTGCTGCCACCGTTGATGCGATCGACGATGATCTGGATGTCGCGCGGGCGAGCCAGTGAGATGAAACCGATCTGGAAGTATTTGAAGATACCGATCACCACCGCGAGAAAGCCCATTCCCAGAATCGGAACCATGGTCGGACCGCCCTTGGCGATGTGCTCCTGAATCGTCTCCTTGGTGGCGGCAATCTTGTCCGCGTCCCCCATCGAGGTGTCCATTGGAAGGGCGCCCTTGCCATTCCGGACAATCGCCTGGATGCCGGCAGCCATTCCTTCGGGAGGAATCGTGACCGCCGGATCCTTCGTGTTGAGTTTCGCCTTGGCCACACCGGCGACGTCTTCCCGATCCGCGGCGAAGATCGCCACCGGACCGAACAACGCGAACTTGCCCTGTTCCAAGGCACCGTTGGCAATGGCCTTGCCATCAAAGGTCTCACCGCCCAACAAACCGTCAATCCGATCCAGCGCCAGGCCGATCAGCTTCGCTTGTTCGCCCAGTGATTCGACGGGCTCCAGTTCCTCGTTCTGACCAGCCGCTCGCGCGTCTTTGAGTCTCTCATCGTAACGGGCCAGTTCCGTCGCATGCAGACGACTCTCGATCTGGGTGGCGAATTCGGTGAGCACACCGGTCAGGTAGTCGAACTGCTCCTTGCGCCCCTTCACCTGATTCTTGAGCACGCCCAGATCGACCATCTGGTTGGCCTGATCCCGCTCCCGTTTCTCGAGTTGCTTGCGGGTTTCCATGACCGCTTCCTCGGCCATGTTCATCTTCTTTGACAGCGGGATCTTCTCGTCGCCGATGTTCTTCTGCACCGCGGCAAGTTCGGCCAAAGCCTTTTTCAGATCAGCTTCCGCGCCAGACGAAACTTCCGTGAAGTCTTGCGCAGAAGCGCCGACCGTGAACGCGACACCAATGATCGCACTGCATAGAAGTCTGAAGGAATTCATCGCTGCAGATTTCATTTCACCTCCGCGGGAAGCGCCACATAAGCGGCGGGCTGGGATTTGTCATAAACCGCAATGGCTTTGCGAACCTGCTCGGCAATGGCGGAGTTTTCCGTCCAGGCCCATCCGTCCGGTGACGGACCGCCCGTTCCGGCAAAGGAACCGCTTGTATCCACGAACCAAGCCTGACCGAGTCCGAGATACAGCGACTGCACTTCCACGTCCTTGTCGCCGTTCTTGCGGATCTCGGATTCCAGATGCAGTTCGCTGTTGAACTCCTGCACGACCTTGAGGATGAGGATCAGGTTCTGCACGCGACTGATCAGGGCGACCTTCGTGTCATGGGAATCCTTGGGCACCAGCTTGAGCAGTTCCGACAGGTGCTTGTCGTTCCGCAGCGGTGGCGGGTAATTCTTGATCTGGGCCTTCAGCTTCTCCTCGAAAACGACGATCATCGTTTCCACCTTGGCGAGCGCGTTGGTGTACTTGGCGAGCTCGGTTTCGTTCTCCGCCGTCTCCTTCACCACCTGCGCATTGTCTTCGCCGACCTTTGCGAGTTTCTCCTCCAAGCGTTCTTTCTGCCCATCAAACAGCGAGATCGTGCTCTTGATGGTCTCCCGGTCTTCGGCCCAATCCGCTTTCAAGCGGGAAATCATCTGCCGCGTCTCCACCCACTTGGCCAGCGTCGCCCGGGTGTCCGACACCTTGTTGTCCGCGCCATACCCGGAATGAGAAAACGCCAGCAGCAGGGCCGGCGTCAGCAGAAGCAATTTGTTGACGAATGATATACAGCGTCGCACGCCCGAAGACTCCGTTGAGTCAATGGCGGAAGTTTGACGAAATTGTTACAAACAGGTGACGTTCAGTTTCCGGAAAAGTGACGTGTGAGGAGTTTTACCCAGGAAAAGGGAGAAAACAGCAAGCGATGGCTACTTTTTCAGAATCAGGTTGCTACAGAACTCCGACATTTCAGTCGACGCGAAATGACTTCGTGACGGAGAAATCGCCTCGTTTTTGGCTCACGCGAATGCACCCATTCAACGCGTTGCAGCCAGTGGCAGCCGGTTCTGCAGATAGATCATATTGCCCTCATCCACCTCTGCCCGATGGTCTCCGCTCTGACGAAACGCTACCTCTCGGTAAAGTGTGATGGACACATGCTCGTTCTTCCGGATGCACTCCTTGATGGCTTCAGGTTCCTTTTCGCAGTGCAAGAGACTTTTCCAGGAGTAGATGTGCTTGGGTTTGTGAAAGTCACTGTTCGCAAGATACGGCAACCGCATCGTCCCGACGGGAGTGAATATCTCATTGCGATTGGCGATCTCCCAGGCATCTATCAACGGCGCAAAGGTCTCAATGTTCTCCCACAAATACAGGGTGTTCTTGCCCCACTCCGTTTTGAACTTGTGCGGATGTGACACCACAGCCAAACCACCTTGCGCGTGGATCTGAGCAATCGTTTCCGGCAGATCCAGCTCCGGACTGATGGGAGCCTTGAGATCGATTCCCAAAAGATGGGCGGACGACTTCTTGGACAGGCCGTCCTTGTTGAACTCGATGCCGGCCATCACGATCATGCTGTACTTGCGCCAGGCGCGTTGACGCTCGCGCTCGATGACCTCGAAGTATTCGTCAAGCTGATTGGCCGACAGCACCAGGTTGGTGAGATTGGAAATCTTGCCACAGACACGCCGTGGATCGGCCAGATGATCCGTGATGCAGATGGCATCGAATCCGCGCTTGCCGTAGAAGTCGACCAGGTCGGGAACCGAAAGCTTGCCGTCGGAGTAGTTGCTGTGCACGTGCAGATCGCAGAGCAACGTGCGATTCTGTTTGGACTCGGTCTTGCGGCAGGCTTTGGGCTTCGAGTCCGTCGCGTTCGATTTCCTCACCTTGGTGCCGGGACCGTTCCAATCACATTCGGCCACAACCAGATCGGCAATCTCCGCAGCCGCGTTGGGGCGCGACACTGCGTGCAGGTTGCTGCGCCACTCCTGCCAGAGACTCGCCTCACCAGCAAAGACATCGTGCACCAGTTCCGGCACCTCGCGATTGCGATCAACAACAGCGCCCAGGTGATATTTCTGAATCAGGCGGGCATTCCCCTCCTCCTGCCCGGGGAGAATCTGGTTGATGATCATCGGCATGCGCGCCGCGATGGATACCTGAACGGTGGCGCCGCCGGCTTTGCCGATCGCAAGGTGATGCGACATCATCAGCTTCGGCATCTGGTTCGTCCAACCGAGCACATTCACCCTTTCACCATACTCGGCGAACCGTTCTTCGAGATCAGCCTTCAGGTCTCGATCCTTGCCCGCGGTGATGGTCAGATGCACCTGATCGAACTTCAGGAGCTTCTCCAATGCCTTCCCCGCCTTCTTCTTTCCGGTGTTGATGAGATACAGCAGTTTCCAGGGCCCTTGCTTGCCCGGATCACGAAGTTGTTCCCCAGGCGGCGCGGCAAACATCGGATCGACGGGAAATCCAAGTGCCTTGATGCGTTGGTCGTCGATGCCGGCTTCCCGCAATACATCGGCGGTGGCCTCGTTGGACACGATCAGGTAATCGCTCGCCGCCTTGTACCAGGCGGAATTCACCGAGATTGAATCCGTGATGATGGTGAAGAATCGGAACGGACGTTCCACATGATCGTGATAGATCTGCTTGATGACGTGCGAATAGGCTGGATAGGTCGACACCACCACATCCGGCTGCACCTCGTGGAGAATATGACCCAGCGTATTGCGGAGTTTTGAGAACCCCCCGAGTCGATCCTCAAGAAATGTGGAGTTGTCGAGCAACGAATAGATCCCGCTCCAGATTCCGGTCGCGTAACGGACAACGCCCAAATGCGCCCTGCGCACGATGGGTGTCAGCGTCGTGTAAGTGGATTCGAAGAGATCGAGCACCTCGACCTGAACCTCTTCCTCGTGGTTCTCGAGCGCCCTTTGCAAATTGCGGGCGGCCGCGTTGTGTCCTTCACCGAATCCCGCCGTCAGAATCAGAACTTTCTTCATTATCGGTATAACGAAGTGTCTTCAGACAGATGAACGGCCAGTTGTCCGTCGAGTGACAATTCGGGAACGAAATCCCGTCAATTGGCCACCACGTGGTCGATGCGCTCTTTCAATGCGCGGATACTGAAGGGCTTCGTGATGTAGTCACGCGCCCCCAGCTTCCTGCCGATTGCGCGGGCATCGTCGGTCGCAAACGAAGACATGATGATGAACGGAATCTCACGTGTCGCTTAGCGACTGCGCATGAGTTCGGCCACCGCGAAGCCATCAAGTCCGGGCAGCAGGACGTCCAAGAGGATCAGATCGGGAAGTTCGTCGGCCGCCCGCTTAATCGCGGTTTCGCCGTCGGCCGCAGTCAAGACCTGGTAGCCGTCTCGGGCGAAGGAATAGGCCAACAGTTCCACGAGATCATTCTCATCCTCGACGATCAGTATCCGGTGTTTGTCCCTGCCCATTGGAGGCCGGGAGCATGCGTCCTTAATGCAACCGAAAAGTGGCGATCAGGTTACGATTCGAAAACTTGCCGGCACGGATCAATGCACCGCAACCAAACGGCTCCGCTGTTCCGCGGTCAGATCTTCCGGAGTAAGGATATACAGCGTCGTGTCGTCTGAGGACTCGAGATCGGGAATCTTGACCTTCTCCAGCTTCACGTCCACTTCCGCCGGATCGAGCTTCCACATGTTGCCGGTGATGGGATCGATCACCGCACCCAACGGACCGCCATAGAATACGTTCCCCCAATACCAGCCGCTCGTCTTGTTGTAGATGATGAGCTCGTGCGGCTCATATCCAAGTTTCTCGATCTTCACCCGGTAGCTCTTCCGGTGGAAGTTCTTGCCCGCCCGTAGAGCCACCCTGAACTGTGTTCTACCGGATGCAACGAGTTCGCCGTACTCGTCATATACGGAAACCCGGGCGCCGGTCGGGGTGGAGCCGATCCGGATATCATCCGGTCCGCTGTTGAACACGGAGGCACATCCGGTAAGCAGGGAAACGGCGACGGTGAGAACGAGAATCCGAATGGCTCGATTCATGTGGCTCAGGCTACGACTTTCTTGTTGAGCGTGTGGCGAATGTCTTCACCGTCGAGCAGATAGACCGCCAGTTCGGCGATGTTCTTGGCATGATCTGCGACCCGCTCGACCCGTTTTGAGATTTCAATCAGGTAGAGGCAACGGGTGATGTTCGTCGGATTCTCAATCATGTAACTGGCCAGCTCCCGCTGCAGCTGCTTGTTGATGGCATCCACTTCCTTGTCCCGCGGAATGATCTCCCGCGCCTTTTCGGCGTCGCGATCCACGAAGGCATCCAATGCCCCTTTCAACATGTCATGCGCCATGCCGGCCATCCGGGGAATGTCGACGTAAGGCTTGAGCTGCGGCTCCTTGTTCAATTCGACCGCGCGCCGGGCAATGGCCGTGGCTTCATCCCCCACTCGCTCCAGATCCGCGTTGATCTTCATCGCCACCGTGATCCGGCGCAAATCACCCGCCAGTGGAGCGCGGGAGAGCAAGGTGATGCAAAGCTCATCCAGTTCTTTCTCCAATTCGTCGATGGCCGAATCGTCGGCCTCCACCTCGCGGGCCAGGTCATCGTCGCGTTCCTCCAAAGCACGCAACGCCTTTCGGCTGGAGCCGATGGCCAGACTGGCCATGGTCAACAGCTTGTCAGTCAATGATCCGATATCCTGATCTTGCGGCAGCATGTTCACTACGCGGTGGCCCGCGATTAGGGCGTTAGAGATACCGCCATCCAGCTTCCGAATCGACCCAAAACGGCCCGATGTTTAGCAATTGTCAAATTCCTGTAACAAACGCGCCACAGGTGAATAACTTGTAACAATTATGAGATGGACCTGATTTCGGCCTGTCGCTAAACCTTGCGCGCATTTTTTGATGAGTCGCGACAAGATTCAAACCATCTGGAAAATCGTCGGAATCATCGCCTGCGTGTACCTGTTTATCGTGGGCATCGGAGGGATCGGTCATTCATTCAAACTCTTCGGCAAGGAATTCGCCGAAAAGGTCCTGGAAACCACGTCTTCGCCGTTTGTCGGACTGTTCATCGGCATCCTCGCTACGGCCTTGGTGCAAAGCTCCTCCACCGTCACCTCCATCATCGTCGGCATGGTCGCCGGTGGCGCGATCTCCATTGAAGGAGCAATCCCAATGGTCATGGGTGCCAACATCGGCACCACCATCACCAACCTGCTCGTTTCGCTGGGCATGATTTCCCGATCCGACGAATTCAAGCGCGCCTTTGCCGCCGCGACCGTCCACGACGCGTTCAATTGGATCGTGGTGCTGGTGTTGTTTCCGTTGGAACTGATGACCGGCATGTTGGGCAAGATCGCGCGGGTGTTGGCCGAATCCTTCGCCAGCATGGGTGGCATGAAGATCGCCAACCCGATCAAGGCCGCCACCAAACCCGTCATCAATTTCCTGTCCGAGCTCCTGCAGAACAACGCGATCGGGATGCTGATCATCTCCGTGCTCATAACCTTCGCGATGCTCTACTTCATCGTGAAGATCTTGCGCAGCCTGGTGCTCGAAAAGGTGCAGAAGATCTTCGATGAGCACCTGTTTCGCAACGCCGGACGGGCGATGCTCTTCGGCATGTTGCTGACCGTGGCGGTGCAAAGCAGCTCGATCACCACTTCGTTGATCATCCCCTTGGCCGGGGCCGGCATTCTCCGGCTCATCCAGATTCTACCCTATACGCTGGGCGCCAATGTGGGCACGACCGTCACCGCGATGCTGGCGGCGCTCTCGACCGGTGAACTGGCGGCCGCTACCGTCGCCTTCGCTCACCTGATGTTCAACATTCTCGGAATCGTCCTGGTCTGGCCGATCGAGAAGATCCGGATGATCCCGATCAAGATCGCCGAATGGCTGGCCGAAATGTCGATGAAGAACCGCCTGATTCCCTTCGCCTTCATCTTTGTGATCTTCTTCGGCATCCCGCTGCTCCTCATCATGGCGTTCAATCCCAAAGGCATTGCCAAGGAGCCTGCACCTCCCGCCAAGATTGAAAACGTGGCCACCAATGCCCCGACCAATGCGGTGATCGCGACGAACGCAGCGGCGACTAACCAAACCGCCCGGTAACGTAGTCCTCCGTCTGCCGCTTGCGCGGATTGGTGAACATGCGGGCGGTGGTATCCCGTTCGATCAGCTCCCCTTCGTAGAAGAACGCCGTCTCATCCGAGATCCGCGCCGCTTGCTGCATGTTGTGCGTCACGATGATGATCGTGAAATCCTTCTTCAGTTGCAGGATCAGCTCCTCGATCTTGGTGGTCGCGGTGGGATCCAGCGCCGAGGCCGGTTCATCCATCAACAGAATGTCGGGTTTGATCGCAATCGCCCGGGCAATGCAAAGCCGCTGCTGCTGACCGCCGGAAAGCTTGAGGGCACTCCCCTGTAAGCGATCCTTCACCTCATCCCACAGTGCCGCGCTGCGGAGGCTGCGCTCGACCTTCTCATTGAGCTCATTGCGACGGTTCACCTCCTGCAATCGCAATCCGTAAGCCACGTTTTCGTAGATCGATTTGGGAAACGGGTTCGATTTCTGAAACACCATGCCAACCCGCTTGCGTAATTCGATCACATCCACCTCCCGCGCGTAGATGTCCTGACCGCCGATCTGCACGCTGCCCTCGATGTTGGCCTCGTCGATCATGTCATTCATCCGGTTGAGGCAACGGAGCAAGGTGGACTTGCCACAGCCCGACGGTCCGATCACCGCGGTCACCAGGTTCGAATCAATCTCGAAATCGACATCACGAAGCGCCACCTGATCGCCATAGCGCAGCGTCAGCTTGCTGATCTCGATCAACGGTTTCCCGTTCTGATTCTTGTGCTCGGCCATATCAATAGAGCGCCCGGAAGCGTCGGCGGATCCGCGCGCGGACGAAGATTGCGACGAGATTGAGGGTAAAGGTCAACAACAACAGCGTGAGCACCGTGGCGTAGAGAATCGGACGCGTCTGGTCAATGTTCGGCGACTGCGTGGACAAGATGAAGATGTGATACCCCAGATCCATGAACTGGTCCGAAAGCGAACCGGGTAACTGAGCCATGTAGTACGCGGCGCCGGTGAACAAGATCGGTGCCACCTCGCCGGCCGCCCGACTGATCGCGAGGATTGCCCCCGTCAGAATCCCCGGCAGCGCCTGCGGCAACACCACCTTCCAGATTGTCTGCAGTTTCGTCGCCCCCAGCGCCAGGCTCGCCTCGCGCAGCCCCGGCGCGATTGCCAGCAAAGACTCTTCGGTGGCCACGATCACCACGGGCAAGGTCATCACCGCCAAGGTCAACGACGCCCATACCAATGCCGGTTTGCCCCAGACCGGCGCCGGACGGTCCGGAGCCATCCAGTCATCCAACCCCGTTCCCACAAAGCTGATTAAGAACCCGAGACCAAACAGACCGAACACGATTGAGGGCACTCCAGCCAGGTTGTTCACCGCACCGCGAATGATCCGCGTCAGCCACGCCGATTCGTATGCATACTCCGTGAGATAGATCGCGGTGATCACCCCCACTGGCATCACAAAAATCGTCATCAGTATCACCCTCGCGGCCGTTCCCAAGATCATCGGCAGAACACCGGCTTTCTCCGGATCAAACATGTCCTGCTCGGTTCCCGATGACACGAACCGCCATGAGAACCCTTCCGATCCAAGCCAGAAGATGTCACCGATGATGATCAGGAGAATTGCCAGAATCAAAAACGCCGCAACCCCGGTCGACCAGGTAAACAGAATCGACCAACCGCCCAAAGACGCCGATCCGCCGACCCCAAATCCCGCGCGTTTCCCGCGACTCATCGCGTGCCCTCCAATCGCCCCTTCAGTCGGTGAATGATCACCTCTGCCAGCAGATTGGTCATGAACGTAACGGCGAACAGCAACGTTCCGAGCATGAACAGAATCCGGTAGTGATTGCCGCCAAAGACGGTCTCCGCGAGTTCCGCGGCAATGGTCGCGGTGATGGTCCGCGTCGAATCCGTGAGGCTGAGCGACATGATGCTCGCACTGCCACTCGCCATCAGAACGATCATCGTCTCCCCGATCGCCCGTCCGAAACCGAGCACCACCGCGGCAAATACGCCCGGCAGCGCCGCCGGAACCACCACCTGCCAAGCGGCCTGCCACCGACTCGCCCCCAGCGCGAGCGCTGCCTCCCGATACGATGATGGCACCGAAGTCATCGCATCCTCCGCGATGGAAAAGACGATGGGGACGATCGCCAGACCCAGCGCAATTCCGGCGACCAACGTGTTCAGTCGCGATTCGTATCCAAAAACATTCTGCAGAAACGACGCCATGACAATCAGGGCGAAGAAGCCCAACACCACCGACGGAATCCCGGCCAACAGCTCGATCGCAGGTTTGAGGAATTCCCGGGTCCGCGTTCCCGCCAGCTGCGAGACATATATGGCGGCGGCCAAGGCCAGCGGCACGGCGAACAGCATCGCGGTGAACGTCGCCTTCAGGCTGCCAAGCAACAACGGAACTACATTATACTTCTGAATCTCCGATACCGGCTGCCAGATGTATGCCGGTTCCTTGTATCCCGTCCATTGATACGGCCCCACCAGCATCCGCCATTTGGTGGTATTGAGCCCGGCATCCTTGTCCGACGGCATTTCTGCAGCCGCCTCCAACTTCACCTCCAGCATGAGCAACATTTGTTCCCGGTCCAGTCGTTCGAAGTCGGCCGCACTCAATTCCAGATACTTGCGCAATTCCTCAGCCGAATGATTGTCGATCTCCGATGGCTGGACAATCCGCACGTCGTGCGAGCTGTCCAGTTGTCCCAGGAACACCGGCAGCGACTCCCGCAATACGAACGCGAAAATGAGAAAAATCAGCAGGATTGCCGAAAGCGAAACGATAAAGATTCCCTTCTCGATCACCCACTCCTCCGGACGCGATGGCCGGCCTTTGAGTCGGTCTGTCCAGGATCGAGGATTGGATTGCACGTCGTTTCGCGACATTGGTACGCCATTAAAGAGACCGAGTTGCTCCAGTGCAAACCGCAATGCGGTGGACGGCGAATCAGGAATTCGCAGTGATCACTTTTCCTCAATCGCCGCCACTCGGGAGCTCTCCGGCATGGGGTAGTAACCAACTTCGGCCACCACCCGCTGCCCCGCCTCACTTTGAATCCATCGCAGATAGTCATCAACCTTGCCTTTGACCAACGCCGGATTCACGTAGATGTACATATGGCGCGAAATGGGATACGTCCCGCGAGTGACATTGTCCCGCGTGGGGCCTACCGCCGGCTCGCCATCCTTGATGCGGATCTTCAATGCCTTCGCCGCCGAGCCATAAGCCGCACCGCCATAACCGATCCCTGCTCCGTCGCGCGCCACGGCCTGCAACACCGCGGCCGTTCCCGGCATGGATTGGACCGATGCCGCAAAGTCTCTCCCCAACAAAACGCGCTTCTTGAAAAACTCATAGGTCCCAGAACTGTTCTCACGTCCGTACACCATGATCGGCGCATCCGGTCCCCCCACCTCCTTCCAGTTCTTCAGTTGCCCGCGAAAGATTTTCGATACCTGCACGAGGGACAATTCATTCACCGGATTCTTCGGATTCACGTAGACGGTCAGACCATCGAGGCAAACCTTGAATTCCCGAGGCCGGGTACCGAACGCGCGGATGCACGCCAGAGTTTCCTTGGCCTTGATCGGCCGCGAGGCGTTGCACAGATCGGTCGTCCGATTCTGCAAGGCGGCGAATCCCGTGCCCGAACCGCCTCCGGTCACCTGGATGCGGGAGTTGGCCGACGTGGCCATGTAGATCTCCGCCCATTTCTGCGCGAGAATCACCATGGAATCCGAACCCTTGGCAGTAATGACGGCAGCCGAAATCCGCCCGGAAACCCCGAGCAGCAAGCACAACGTCATCATCAATCCTGTTCTCATTCGCCGACTCTGCCAATTCAGCAGCAGGCAACCTTATCACAGAATCCACCCCAGTGCCCGTTAATTTCCTGTGACAAGACACGCTCAACGCCAATTCCGCAGGGATCCGTTTCCAGCCATCCTCCCCGTTCTCGACGCAAACGCAGAATCCTCGAAATGTAGCATATGCCACCAAATTTTCTTCTCTCCCTGATCCAAGCACGCACAATGTCCGCGTGAAGCACAAGACTGAAGAGTTCCTGCATTTCCTCATGTGGACCTGTGACCGCCTGTTGCAACCGACCTTTCGCAACCTGACGGATTCGTTCGAGCAATGGTGCGCGCGCACCGGTTCTGACCGGCACATTAATCGCCTCATCCAGCGGCAGTGGATTGAAACCAAATCTCAGGGCGATTCAGAACGGCTCATGAAGCTGACGGACGAAGGGTGCCGGATGATCTATGGCGGACGCGATCCACTCGAGAACTGGGATCGCGACTGGGACGGGCAATGGCGAATGATCATGTTCGATCTGCACCTTAACCAGAATACCGAGCGGCAACGCCTGCGCCGCTATCTTCACCTGCGCGGATTCGGCTGCCTGCAGAAAAGCGTCTGGGTCACGCCGCATCCCTTGGCCGATGAAGCCGAACTGCTCGCGGAAACCAAGGTCAACGCCAAATCCATGATCTTCCTCAACGCCACGCCGGCCGCCGGCGAGAGCGACGAGGAAATCGTTTCCACCACTTGGGATTTCAATCAAATCAACAGCCGCTGGCAGAGCTATCTGGAAATGTTGGACACCAAGCCGAACGTCTCGCTGGAATCGGAGAAGAAAGCCAACGCACTTTACGAATGGACTAATGCCGAACGCCGCGCCTGGCGTCACGCCATCAGCGCCGATCCCCTGCTGCCTCGCCTGATCTGGCCGGACGGGTACCTTGGTGAGCAGGCTCTCAAAAAACGGAACCAAACCATGGCAGCCGACACGGGGGCATGAACCGGATCTGGCATATGTTGTCCGGCACAATTCCAAGAAAAACGCAACGCGAAGACCGGCGAATTGGAGGGAACCGCTTCCACCCTGAGCCTACCGAACGGGCCATCAGTCCCGCCATCGCACGCTTCCTATCTGAGACTAACACCCCGCATCGACGGCCCGTTCGACAAGCTCAGGGCGGAAGCGAGGCCCTCCATAGCACCGCTCGCTGGGTGATTGTCGGCTTGATCATGTTGGCGGCAGTCTGCTTGCGAGCCGCTCCATTGCTGGCATTCCCCGGTGCGGATGGTTTCGGCGCATTCACCAAGGGCGGACGCGGCGGCAAGGTCGTTCGCGTGACCAATCTCAAGAAGCGGGGGCCGGGGAGTTTTACGTGGGCACTCAACGAGGTGAAGGAACCCCGCATCATCATCTTTGATGTGTCCGGCGTCATCGATTGCAACAACGAGATCGGCTTCCTGATCAACGCGGAGAACGATCACGTGACCATTGCCGGAGAGACCTCGCCCGGTGGCATCGCGATCTACAACTACCGC
Source organism: Verrucomicrobiales bacterium (assembly GCA_038154405.1). Classification (GTDB taxonomy): domain Bacteria; phylum Verrucomicrobiota; class Verrucomicrobiia; order Limisphaerales; family JAYPXF01. The sequence continues at coordinate 14,070 of JAYPXF010000074.1, forward strand.
CGCTTCGAGATCAAGGATGGCGCCACCGATGTCATCATGCGTTTCATGCGCTTTCGCGGAACCCGCATTCACACGAAAAATGATCCGGACGCACTGCTCATCTGGCGCGCGAGCAATGTAATCGTCGATCATTGTTCCTTCGCCGGCGCCTGCGACGAAACAATCTCCACCAGCCTCGCCACCAACGTCACCATCCCATGGACCGGCTACGAAGAATCGCGCAAAGAAAAGGCCCACGCCGACTACTTCGACAACAACGGGCAATGGCACAACTACGGCGGCCTCTATTCCAGGTCCACCAACATCAGCATCCACCACTGCCTCTTCGCCCACCAAAGCAAACGCAACCCGCTCGCTCCCAAGGGTTCCTACGTCGAGGCGATCAACAACGTCATCTACAACTACTCGAATGCCCAACAGACTTGGGGAGCTGCCGGCGAAGGACTGAAGATCGCCGGTTGCTACTTCAAGCTTGGCCCCGATCGCCGTAAACGACCGATCCCCGTTCGCGACAACGTCATTGCCATCAAGGGTTGCCTCTCGGTCGAACGCGACGGATCCCCCGGCCCCGCCGTGAATGATCTGGGCGATCTGGGAAAACTGAACATCCGCAACGCGCAGAAGACAGCGGACGCGTATCGACTGGTATTGGAAACCGTCGGTGCAATCCCCCGCGACGCCACCAGCCAGCGCATGGTTGAAGAAACCCGCTTCGGCACGGGCCGCCAGGGTTACTCAGCTGACATTGCGGCGGACCGAAAGGCACTCTTCACCAGCAAGACGGCCTCCGATTCCGACCAGGACGGCATCCCCGATCTCTGGGAACTTCATCGCCGACTTGATCATCTGGATCCGACCGACGCATTGAAAGTCGGCCCGCTCGGCTACACCTATCTGGAACATTACCTTCATCAGCTCGCCAACTTGCACCTCAACAGTATCCGCTGAGTGATGTAACGACGGTGGTTTTTCACACAGTCAGGTCCCCGCGAGCCCACTTCAAAGCCCGGAACGGGCGCCTCATCACCGCCTCAACAACCGCAATGCATTCCCGATCACAATCAGATCGGAGAACCCCATGGCGGCGGCGCAGATGACGGGGCTGACCAAGCCAAGCACGGCAAGCGGGATCGCGGCGCAGTTGTAGAAGAACGCCCAGAAAAGGTTTTGCTTGATCGTCCGCAGCGTGGCCTGCGCCAGATCAATCGCGGTGGGGATAGCCTGGATATCCGAATTGAGGAGGATGATATCAGAGCTCTTTTTCGCGATGTCGCTAGCGCGCGTGACAGCTATCCCAAGGTCGGCCTGTTCAAGTGCCGGGGCATCATTGATGCCATCGCCGACGAACGCGGCCCGACTCCCCTTTTCCTGAAGGGTCTCGACCAGCTTGGCCTTCTGATCGGGCAGGATCTCCGCATGAACCTCCGATTCGGCGAGACCGGCTTCTTCCGCGATGGCCAGTGCGGTCTCGCGGTTGTCGCCCGAAATCATCACGGGCGCGAGACCGGTGGAACGGAGTTTTGAGATGACCTGTGAGGCAACCGGTTTGAGCTGGTCCCGCAGGGCAAAGGTCGCAATGAGCTCACCATCCTTGAACAGCCCGACGGTCGACGACTGGAGGGAACCGCATTCGTCCTGAGCCTGTCGAACGGACCGTCGGTTCCGCCCCTCAGACTCCGATGCGGCATCGGCGGAACGATGCCCTCCATTGCCAATGAACTTTTCCAGCCAATTCATAGAACCTAGCCGATAGACAATTCCGCCATCCGATGCCTCAATCCCCTTTCCACGATGTTCCCGCCATTCTTCGAATGGCAATGGATTGTCCGACTCGAAGGCCGCATGCAACGCCTGACTGACCGGGTGCAGACTCTTCGACGTCAGTCCAGACATGACCGATTTCAATTCGCCCGAGCCGATCTGCGAATCGAGTATTTTCGATTCTTCCAGCGTGAATCGCCCTTCGGTCAGCGTTCCGGTCTTGTCGAATATAACCGTATCGATCTTGCCGCTCTTTTCCAGCGCCCCACCATCGCGTATCAGGATTCCCCGCCGTGCTGCCGCGTTGACGCCGGCCATGATCGCCGCCGGCGTGGCCAATCCCATCGCGCAGGGACAGGCGATGATCAGCACACCCGCTAGATGAATGAACGCGGCCTCCAACGGACTCGCTGGAAAGTGCGACGGGCTGAGAAACGGCAGAATCGTGGTGGCAGTTCTCATCGCATGATCATAAGCGAAGCCCCACCAGAGTGCCGTGACCAAGGCGATCGCAATCACGATGGGCACAAAGACACTGCTTACCCGGTCGCCGATCCGCTGGATATCAGCCCGGCTGTTCTGCGCTCGCTCCACCACCTTGATGATCTGCGCCAGCGCGGTCCCCTCTCCCGTCGCGGTGACCTGCATGATGAGTTGGCCATCCAGATTGATGGTTCCGGCGAAGAGCTTGTCGCCCTCCCCCTTCTCCACCGGCTTGGATTCTCCGGTGAGCATGGACTCGTCCACCGAACTGCCGCCCTCCACCACAACGCCATCCACCGGAATCTTGTCTCCCGGTTTCAGGATCACTTCATTGGCCGGTTGCAGTTCAACAACCGGCACCGCGTGTTCGGTACCGCCGATGTCACGCTTGAGCGCGGTCTCCGGTGTGAGTTTCAACAGCGAGTTCAAGGCACCTTCCGCCCGCATGCTCACCCGGTTCTCGATGTAGTGCCCCAGACTGACCAACGAGATGATGGCCGCCGATTCCATGAAATACAGATGACCACTCCAACCGGTCAAAAAGCCCCAGGTGCTGAAGGCAAACGCGGTCGTGGAGCCAAGTGAGACCAGCGTGTCCATATTGGAGGAACCTTGTTTCAACTGTCGCCATGCCCCCGCATAGAAACGCGCTCCGCACAGGATCTGAACCACCCCCGACAGCACGAAGGCCAGGTGTTGAAACCAGGATTCATGAGCCAGTCGCAGAATCCATTCTCCCATCATCAACACCACCATGACCACGGAACCCAGGACGACGGTCTGCCCCCAACTCAGTCCCGCGTTCGCCATCGGCCGGTCAACCTCGGGCAGTCGTGCCGCAAACCCCGTTTTATTGATGGATTCGCGCACCGCGTCGGGAGCAGGACTCGCACCCGCTTTCCATTCAACCACGGCCCGACCTGGATCCAGTGTGACCTTGACCGATTCAACAGCGGGAACTGATTGAATCGCCGCCGTCGCATTGCGCACGCAGCCCTGGCAACTCATGCCATCGATTTCGAGAACCAATTGCCTGTCCGTTTGCCGCATCCGCGTCGCCTCATCCAATAGGCCAGCGCACCGATGTCGCAAGCGAATTCAAACTTCGAAACGTGACTCCCGGCGCCAGCGGTCAACAACGACGGTGGGGCGAGAGTCCTCGCGAGCCCACTTCAATGTCCCGAAGGGACTACACAACGCGGTGTTTCTTCATCATCACTTCGTGATGAAAGCAAGGGCTCGCGAGTATGGATTCGACAGGCTCACCACAAGCGCTCACCCCACCGAGTTGTTGAATTGGCAACCAGCATGCCGGGTCCTATTCTGCCAACCCGATGTATTTGGATCTTTCGAAACGACTCGCCATTGCTCTCCCCTTGGCGGCACTTGCCTTCTCATTGGCCAACAGCCAAGCCGCAGCGAATCCAAACGGCCTGATCGCACTCTATGACTTTCAATCGGCGAAAGGATCCGTCGTGACCGACCGCTCTGGCGTTGGCACACCGCTGAACCTGAAGATCGCCAAACCGGCCTCGGTTCAGCGTTCACAGCGTTCACTGAAGATTGTGCGCCCCACCATCATCCGCTCGGACAAACCGGCAAAGAAGATCATTGATTCGGTGAAGCGTTCCGGAGCCATCACTGTGGAAGCGTGGATTCAGACCGCCAAACTCGGCCAGGCAGGTCCAGCTCGTGTCCTCACGATCTCCAGCTCCCCCAACGAGCGGAACCTCACGCTCGGTCAGGACGGCACCAAGATCGAGGTCCGCCTCCGAACCAGCCGCACGAGCAATAATGGCATTCCGGCAACGGCCACCGCCTCGCGGGCATTGAACACCAAGTTGACCCACGTGGTTTACACCCGGGATCGCGGCGGACGCACTCGAATCTTTCTCAACGGCCGGCAAAACAAATCCGGCAAGGTCAGCGGCGACCTCAAGAAATGGAACGGCAACTATCGGCTGGCACTGGGAGATGAATTGTCTGGCGGTCGCAGTTGGTTGGGCACGTATCGGCTGGTGGCCATCTATTCGCGCGCCCTTTCTGCTTCCGAGGTGAAACGTCGTTTCGATTCCGGACCAAAGGCATCCTCCCGATCCGTGATCGCGCAGGCAGAGAAGCACCCGGGCGAAGTGATGTTTGAGAACAAGATCGCCCCGCTGATCGCGGAACATTGCCTCGAGTGTCACGACACCGCCACCCGCAAGGGCAAGACCGACCTATCGCGGAAAACCACCGCGTTCGTCGACGACTTCATCGTGCCCGGCAAATCAGAAAAGAGTGTGATCTGGGAGCTGGTGCAGTCCGACGACATGCCAGCCGACCGCGCTCCGCTTTCGGCGGAAGAAAAGAAACTGCTCAAGCAATGGATCGACGGTGGAGCCCAGTGGACGGTGGATGTGATCGATCCGGCCATCTACACCCACAAACGGGGCGCGTCACAACTCTGGGTCCAGCGACTGACCGTTCCGGAATACATCGCGACCGTGAAGGCCACCACCGGAGTCGACATTTCCAACGAAGCCAAGGAACTGTTGCCCAAGGATCTCCGGGCCGACGGCTTCAGCAACACCGCCTACAATCTGAACATCGATCTCAAGCACGTTTCCTCTTATGCCAAGCTGGCGGAAATCATCGTAAGCCGGATGGACGTAATGGCGTTCACCCAACGTTTTCACCGCAGTCGCAAGCTGATCGACAAGGACAACATCGCGCCTGT
>JAYPXF010000074.1:19042-25120 GCA_038154405.1 Verrucomicrobiales bacterium
CCCTTGAAGGGGCATGAGACCGCGGCCTTCCGCGGCATATCCACCACGGTGATGAATGTCGGCGGCGATTTTAAAGAAGCCTCCGCTCACATCATCGAAGCCATGTTGCAGTCACCAAGATTCATTTACCGCATCGAGGCGCAGCAAGGAGACGGCAGCATCTATCCGGTGGGCGAATACGAAATGGCCAGCCGCCTCAGCTATATTGTCTGGGGGGCCTCGCCGGATCGCGAGTTGCTGAAGGCCGCCGAGGAAAGCCGGCTTTCCGACCCCGGTGAGATCGCCAAACAAGTCGATCGCATGCTCAAGGATCCCCGGGCAATCACCCGATCGCAGCAATTCATCTCCGAATGGTTGAACCTCGGCCGCCTGGACAACATGCAGCCGAATCCCAAGAAGTTTCCCAACTGGACTCCGGCGCTGGGCACCGACATGCGCGCCGAAACCTTGGCCTTCTTCAAGGATCTCGTCTGGAACCAGAAACGACCACTGTCGCATCTGCTGAATGCCAACTTCACCTACGTGACACCTCGCCTGGCCAAACACTACGGGATCCGATTTACCGGCGACTCGTTGGAACGCGTGGAACTTGCCAACGTACGCGGCCGGGGCGGATTGTTGACGCACGGAAGTGTTCTCACGATCGGGGGCGACGAAGCATCCATGGTCGCCCGCGGATTGTTTGTTCTCAGGGATCTGCTGCGCGGAGCGATCAAGGACCCGCCCCCATCGGTCAATGTGACTCCCGTTCCAGCCAAGGCGGGTCTCTCCCATCGTCAGATCGCCAAACAACGCGTTGCGGATGCCAACTGCGGCGGTTGCCATGTGAAGTTTGAGCCGCTCGCGTTCGGTTTGGAGAAATTCGATGGCATCGGCGCCTATCACGACATCGACGAATACGGCAACCGGTTGCGCGAGGACGGAGAGATCCTTTTCCCCGGAACCGGCAAATCGATCGCCTACAATACTTCCGCCGAACTGATGGACCTGTTGGCCGGCAGTGATCGCGTGAAGGAATGCATCACGTGGAAACTCACCCAATTTGCGCTGGGTCGCCCGCTCGGTCCGGACGATGCCCGCGTGGTTGACAACATACACAAGTCATCGCAAGAAAATGGTGGAACGTATGCCAGCGTCATCAAGGCCATCGTGCTCAGTGACCTCGTGCAAATGACCCGGACAGAACTCGCCAGCAAATGAACATTCGCAAAGCCTCTCGACTCAGCCGCCGTACCCTGCTTAAAGGACTCGGCTCCGCCGCCGTCGGTCTGCCACTTCTCGAGGAAATGATCGCGCCGTCCGCGGTCGCGGCCGCCAAGGATGTTCCGGTGCGCGCGTTCAACATCTTCTTCGGATTGGGCATTCCAGCACCACTGCAGAACGAAGGATTCTCTGATGTCTTCGAACCGCTCAAACCGCTGAAGGACAAGCTGCTCATCATGCGCAATGTCGACCACGTGCGTGCGGATGAAAAAGGCATCAACGCCCACTTCGACGGGGCGTCCGCCTCCTTCACGGCAGAAGGCCCCGACGGCGAGGCAAAGTCCGGTGGCCCATCGATCGATCAGGTCGTCCGCCGCACCTATCATCCGAACGGCATGCCTGCCGGCATGGTGCCCACTTTGGTTGCCGGCACGTTCTTCCGTCGCAGCCGCGTGAGCCGCTACGTCCACAGCTACAATGCTGACGGCACCGTCGCCGCCATGATGCAGGAACGCCCACGCGACCTCTTCGAACGCGTGTTCGGCACCATCGACACCGGCAGTTCGAATCCCAAGCGCGACCGCCTCAAGCGCAGCGTCTTGGATACAATGGTGGATCAGTACCGCTATTTCACCGGGGCCAACTCCCCGCTCAGTTCCGCCTCCAAGGCGCGCGTTCGCGAGCACCTCGATCGCATTCGCGAATACGAGGAACGCGCCTATTCCATGAAGCAGCTCGGCGTCGGCGCCCCACCCCGCCCGCCGCGATCCAAGCTGGCGCACGGCGGTCCGGCCGATCCCGGCGGCGAGGGCATCGACATGGCATTGGATGACCTCACCAGCGAGTGGCGCCTGCTGGCCGATCTCTACGCCTTGGCCGTGGAAACTGACCGTGTCCGCTTTGGTGCCCTCACTTTCCTGGCCGCGGGCGAACGGCTACGCATCACCGGTGACTACAAATACGACGGCCGCCTGATTCACCGCTTCGACGACGCCCGCGAACACAATGCCTCCGGGTCAAAAGGCTGCAGTCACGAGTGGTGGCACAAGTTCAAGGAGAAGAACTCCAACAAGCAACTGCGCGCCCACGCGCACATGAAGCTGAACGAAGTCGCCTACTTCCTCAAACGCCTCGACCAGACGCGGGAAGCCAATGGCCGCTCCATCCTGGAAAACTCCATGATTACGATTTCCACCGAGTCCGGCGACGGGCGTCACTCCGATGTGAAGCGTGAGCTCTCCGGCGTCTTCCACGCCATCACCGGCGCCAACGGCCGCTTCAAGACCGGGCAGATCATGGACGTGAAATCCGAAGGCATCGACGTCTACAACACCATGCTCACCGGCATGGGCGCCAAAGACCGCCTCGGCCCGAAAGATCGCAAACAACGCCCGGTCGACAAGATCCGCGCATAGCGCCTTCCACAGTTTCACCACCGTGGCGAGGGCAGATGACAAGGCCACTTGCGTGCCCCCAATCCGTCACCTTCCCGTCCCCCGGGCGCCACTGACCCCAAGGCCGTATTGAGAATGGTGGCAACTGACTACGATCAACTTGTGTCTCAGCTGCTGACAGTCTTTGACCGTCTTCAAGGCAATGAGAAACACTGGATCGGTCTGGCCGGAGCGCCCGGCAGCGGAAAGAGCACCATTACCGAAGCACTTCGACGACGTATGCCGGGAAAGATCACCGTCATTTCCATGGATGGATATCACCACTATCGCGAGCAGCTTGATGCCATAGATGATCCCCGGGAAGCGTACGCCCGACGGGGAGCACCCTTCACTTTCGATGCAGAACGATTCATCTCCGAACTTCGTGATGCGCGACAAAGAGGACCGGGGTCATTTCCAAGTTTCGATCATACCGTCGGAGACCCGGTTGAGAACGACATCGAACTGCGACCTGGAAAACAGATCGTGATCGTCGGGGGACTCTACCTGCTTCTTGACGATCCACCGTGTGCATCATTGAAGCACGATGTCTTTGACGTGACATGGTTCCTTGAGGTTTCCCTGAATGAATGTCGACGACGCGTTGAAGATCGGCACGTCTCGACCGGACTCACAAGGGAAGAAGCACAACATCGGGTATCGTCAAACGACGGCCCGAATGCGGAATTGGTCAGAGAGACATCGGCAAGAAATGCGGGTCAGATCGTCAGCATCGAGGCACCAATCAACGAGGCATGAAACTCCAGAAGGCTGGATTTGTTGTTCGAGACTGAACATGAGGCCACCGTGGGGACCAATATCGCAAGTGCCACGATTCTGGGACAGCCCCAGTGGCCCTGCTGTGCGATCAGGAACGTACTGTTTCTTGGCATCGTCCTGACGCACGGATTCAGGCCACTCCTGCGACCCTATTGACGACACTACGCCAGCAGGCCGTTCACGACGTTTCCATGTACGTCGGTGAGGCGGTATTCGCGACCTTGGTACTTGAAAGTCAGTTTCTCGTGATCGATGCCCAGGAGGTGCAGCATGGTGGCATTCAGATCGTGGACGTGAACGGGTTTTTCGGCGGGATCGAATCCCAGCGGCGTGGTCGAACCGTAGGTCTGACCACCTTTCACCCCGCCGCCGGCCATCCACATGGTGTAGGCGTCCTTGTGATGATCACGACCGGCGGGACGCTTGGTGCCATTGCTTGAGGCGCCTTGTTGCAACGGCGTGCGACCAAATTCAGATCCCCATATGACCAGGGTATCGTCGAGCATGCCGCGCTGTTTCAGATCCTTGATCAGGGCACTCATGCCTTGGTCGATGTCTCGACACTTCTGCGGGAGACGCGTCATCAGGCCGCCGTGGTGATCCCAGTCCGCGTCATACAGCTCCACCACGCGGACACCGCGTTCAACCAGACGGCGGGCTAGGAGGCAGTTGTTTGAAAACGTAGCCTTGCCCGGTGTGGCGCCATACATCTCCAACGTGGACGCCGACTCCTGGGAAATGTCCATCAGGTCCGGCACGCTGGTCTGCATGCGGTAGGCCATCTCGTACTGGCTGATGCGCGTGGCGATTTCCGGATCACCGACATCCGCCAAGGCGGTCTGATTGAGCGACTTGACCGCGTCAAAAATGCGACGGCGATCGGCGCCCGACTGTCCCTTGGGATTGGAAAGGAACAGCACCGCATCCCCCTCAGAGCGAAAGCGGACACCCTGAAAAACACTGGGAAGGAAACCATTGCCCCACAATGCCGTCCCAGCCCCACCCATGGCTCCCGTCAGTAACGAGACAAATGCGGGCATGTTCTGGTTGTGTGTTCCCAAACCGTAGGTGACCCACGATCCAAAGCTGGGCCGGCCGCCCCGACCAAAGCCGGAATGCAGCATCATCTGCGCGGGTGCGTGATTGATCTCGTCCGTGTGTACGGTCTTCACCACTGCAACATCGTCCGCGACGGAACGCATGTGCGGCAGCAGCTCTGAAATCTCCATGCCGCTCTGGCCGTATTTGTCGAACGACCAAGGGGAGGCGACCAACGACATCTTTCCACCATCAATCATCGCAAACCGGCGGCCTTTCAACAAACTCGGCGGACATGGTTTCCCGGTCCATTTCTGCAACTCGGGCTTGTAGTCCCACATGTCCAAGTGTGACGGCGCACCGATCATGTGGAGATAGATCACACGCTTGGCCTTCGGCGCAAAGTGGGACTTGCGCGGCAACACAGTCGGCTTGCGTGCACCGAAAGTTTCGACGTGGAGCAGGTTTGCGAGCGCCATCGATCCGAAGCTGAGGGCGCCGCGGCGAAAGAATTGGCGGCGATTGTGATCCTGAATGAACTCGTTCGATTCGTTCATGTGGGCTTAACCTTTCGTAATCGTTTCGTCCAAATTCAACAACGCTGCTGCGACGGCATACCAGGCAACGAATTCAGCATCGTTCATTTGTTTTGGCTTCGTAAACTTACCGACGAATTCCTTGGCCGACGGGGCGTCTTGCTGACCGGCTTTCAATTGTTCGCGAAACAACCGCTGGAGGGCAGCGGTCTCTCGCTGCCGCGGCTCACGGGCTATCGCGATCTGGAACGCATGCTGGATGCGACCGGAAAAATCTGCCTTTGGTTTCTCGGTGACAACCCGTTTGGCAAAGGTCATGGCGGCTTCGATATAGGCAGGATCATTCATCAATGTGAGTGCCTGCAACGGGGTATTGGAACGATTGCGTTCAACCCGGCAGGTCATGCGTTCGTTGGCATCGAAATTGATGAAGCTGGGATAAGGCGCTCCGCGCTTGATGACCACGTACAGGCCGCGGCGGTATTTCTTTTCGCCGGGGCTCACGACGTATTTGTAGTTGTCGCCACCCACCTTTCGCCAGACGCCGTCGGGTTGAAAGGGTTTGATCGGCGGACCGCCTTTTCCGTCACTGAGCAGCCCGGCAATGGCCAGGGCGTTGTCACGGATCGTCTCGGCGGCCATGCGGAATCGTGGACCGCGGGCGTAGAGAGCATTCAGCGGATCCTGCTCGGCCAGCTGGGCCGTGACCTTGGATGTCTGCCGATAAGTGGCGGACATCACGATGGTCTTGAGGGTTTGTTTTACCGACCAATTGTTCTCGATGAAGTGTTCCGCCAACCAGTCGAGAAGTTCCGGATGTGTCGGCGGTTCGCCCTTGATGCCAAAATCTTCCGGGGTGGTGACGATACCGCGACCGAAGATCTCCTGCCAATACCGGTTCACGGCTGTGCGCGCAGTGATCGGGTTGTCTGCGTCCATCAACCAATTCGCCATGACGAGGCGGTTGGGCTTTTCAATCTTCTTGCCGCCATATTGGAAATGTTTTTCCTGCAGTGGGTGAAGGACAGCCGGAACGTGTGGGTGCATGGTGTCACCCTTCTGGGTGTAGACGCCGCGCTTGAACATGA
>JAYPXF010000075.1:0-6504 GCA_038154405.1 Verrucomicrobiales bacterium
CCGCCGTGCTTCGCGGGCGGCGGTGGTGAAACAGTATCAGCGGTCGCTGCAACTCGCCGGCAATGAAATGCGCGGCAAAGCGGTGTTTCGGGAGCATTGCTCGACGTGCCATCGACTTGAAGGTGTTGGCAACGAGGTCGGCGCCGAGCTCAAAGGCATCCGCCAACGCGGCATGGCGTCGGTGTTGCTCAATATTCTCGATCCCAATCGGGAGGTGAAACCGGAGTACCTTGCCTACGCACTTACCGACAAGGGCAATCGCACGCTCACCGGCATGATCGCGGCAGAAACCGCCAACAACGTCACCGTGCGGCAAATCGACGGCACGTCTGTCACAGTGCAGCGAAACCAGATCAAGGATCTTCGCAGCCTTGGCATGTCGTTCATGCCGGAAGGGCTCGAATTCAACATTGACGAGCAATCCATGGCCGACCTGCTTGCCTATCTGAACTCGATCAACTGATCATGATCTGTAGCAGCCGACGTGAGGAGGCTCACTTCTTCAACCGAACGCTGAGGAGTGAGCCTCCTCACGTCGGCTGCTACACGGTGGTGTTATTGCTGTCTCTCCTTACTTTCGGATCGGCTGCCGAAATTCGTTGGACCAGCTCTTTCAGTGAGAGTTATCTGAGTGAAGCGGACGGCAATCGTATTCCGTTTCGCGTCAAGGCGCCGCCCAAGGTGCAAGGACTGGTACGCTACCCGTTGTTGGTGGCATTGAAGGGCAGTTTGCGGGTGAATCCCGGCAAGCGTTTTCCATTCTTCGAAGTGCGGCCGACCCGTGGCAACGTGTTGGGTTATCGGGCGATTTCGACCCATGATGTGATGCAGGTAGTCGCAAAAATGAAACGCAGTTACCCGATTGATCCTGACCGCGTCTATCTGGTCGGTTCACCTGCGGGCGCCAGTGGGGCGATGCATCTTGCATCGTTGCATCCGGATCAGTTTGCGGCGCTGGTTGGCTTGTTGGCTGCCGGGAACAATCATCCGGCTGGGAATTTCCTGAATCTGCCGGTTGCATTCCACCACGGGGCAAAGGACTGGACCTCCGCGATCTGCGATGCGCGGGTGCAGTATCAGAAGATCAAGGCCTTTGGTTGCCCCGTGATCCTGAAAGAATACCCGAATGCGGGTCACTCGATTCCGCGACCGCATGAGCCGATCATGGAGTGGTTGTTTGCTCAGAAACGAAACCCATCGCCGGAGCGAGTAACACATTGGTGTGAGAGTCCACGGTTCGGTCGTTCGTATTGGATCGAGATCAGCGAGTTTGCTGATCCGCATCGGCCGGCGTCCGTGGATGCTCAACGTAAACGTGAAACGGCGGTGATGCAGATCACGGTCACCAACGCGCTGGCGTTGCGGGTGCATCTTTCAGGCTTGCCCAGACGGGTGGGTGAAATCTGGATTGGCCGGCAGGCCATCGCGATCCCCGCCGGTCGCCAATCCATTTCGCTGATCAATCAGGACGGTGACTGGCGGATCGGCGAACCGATTCCTACGGCGCGTCGCCCATATCTGGCCGGAGCGATGGCCAATCTGCTCCAAGGTGAGCCTTTGTTGGTGGTGTATGGCGATGGCTTCAAGGAAGCAGCTCAAAAGGTTGCAGGGTGCGGTGGACCGGATTACGGATCGTTGTGCCAGAAGTTTCCGATCATTGCGGACACGGAGCTGACAAGTGAACAAGGTAAGGAGCACAACCTTGTGCTGATCGGAACTCCCAACGAGAACTCTGTCACTAGACGACTTCTCACTCATCTGCCATTGACCATCTTGGACGGGGAACTGCGGGCTGGTGGTCGATCGCCCCTGTCGCTGAAAGGCAACGTTCTGAGTCTCTTGCATTTCAACCCGGAGCATCCGCAACGCCTGATCTACGTGGTGGCCCCGATTGCAGGTTCGTCTGAGTTCTCATCGATGGCACATAAGTTTCTGGTTGGTTCCGACAGTTTCGATCGCGGCAGCCAAGGCGATCTTGTTGTCCAGGATCTGGAACAGCGCATTCTGCGACAGATGCAATTGGGCAAGAACTGGCAATGGTCTGCGGTCGGAGATGAAGTTCGGATGCCGAAGAGCTTTCACAATCGCACGGATTTCGCCCGAGCCTTTTTGAGAGTGATGCACAAAAAGTCCAAGACGGAATTCGCACTTTGGTGGGGGGCGGAAGACAAGGGGATATGGGGAGCCGATTTCAATTTCCTGAAACGGTATGATCCGGAGCACTTTACGCTTGCTGATATGTCGATTGAACGGCGTCCGGTGGAAACGATGTTGGGTTCCGTCACCGGCTCAGAACTCAAGCAGATCTGGAATTGCTGGGGGTTGAAACGCGAGCTGATCGTTTTCCCTGATCTCAAGTCAGATGACCTGCGCGACAAGAAATCCTATCGGCTGCACATTCCGATGGATCTCTACATCAAGTTGGGGCAGCGACGTAAGAATCTCCGGAATTCCGATGCCGGGCCGATCATTGCGGCGGAGCGGGTGGTGTCGGAGATGTTCAAGCGGGACTGACTGGAGGATGTCGCTCCGTTGATGCCGGACAGAGCTGGGCGAAACAATGGTCGGATCGCGGAACCGGCGGAGCGGTTCCGCCCCAGTCAGAGGCCGGCAAGACGGGTGTGGGAATCTCCAAAGGATTCTGCTTTCACGCCCATGCGATCCATGAGGGAGAGGTAGAGGCTGCAGAGTTTGCGGTTTTCGTCGGCCTTGTCGCGGTAGTCGAGGATGCGGCCGGCTTCGAGGTCGCCGCCGAGATTGCCCAAGGTGAGCAGGGGGACCTTGGTGGAATCGTGTTTGCTGCCGGACCACATGTTGTTGACCCACATCAGGCAGCTGTGATCGAGGACGGTGCCGTCGCCTTCAGGCATGGCGTCCAGCTTGGCGGCGAGGTAGGCGATCTGGCTGAGATAGTACTGGGTGATCTGAACGTATTCCTCGTGGTGATCGCGGTGCGAGGCGGAGTGGTGCGTGCGACGGATGCCGAGCCAGGGATAGGACAGGCCGGAGATGTCGCGATTGAGGAGCAGGGTGGCGATGCGGGTTTTGTCGGTCTGAAAGGCGAGGGCGATGATGTCGCACATCAGGCGCATGTGATCGCGGATGTCCTCGGGGAGACCGTTCTCCGGGCGTTCCATCTTCACCGGGCCTTTCTCGCGGATCTTGTCGCCGGCTTGGTCATGGGCGGCGCGCAATGCCTCGATACGTTTTTCGACCGAACGAACACTGGTGAGGTATTCGTCGAGTTTGGCCTTGTCCGTGACGCTGACCTTGCGGGAGAGGTCGCGGGCCTGTTCGGCGACGCGGTCGAGAATGCTGACGTTGCGACGATGCCCGCGGTTTTCAAAAAGGCTGTCGAACGCAAGGGAGGGGTAGATCTCGATCGGGTGGGGGGAGGTGGAGTTCTGCCAGGAGATGTGGGAGCCGTAGGCCATCGAAAAATTGGTCTCGTGATAACCGGTGATCGGTTGTTCGCAGCCGAGGACGAGGCTGGGTTGAACCGTTTGATGGCCAATATGATTGGCGAGCATCTGGTCGACGCTGATGCCGCCCTTGAGGGTGGCGCCCTTCTGCAGCGCGGCGCCGGAAAGGAGATTGCCGGTCTGGCCGGGATGAATGCCGACGCCGGTGGAGTTCTTGTTGAACAGGCCGGAGATGAAATTCATCTTCTGCCGCCATGGTTTCATCGGTTCTAGGCAGCGGCCGAGTTCCATCCCGTTCTCGTCTTGCTTGGCCCAGAAGTGGTCGGGGTTGACGCCGTTGGCCATGAAGAGTGCCGCGAACCGTTTGGGATACTTGTTGGTGGATGTGTTGCCCCAGACGGATCTGGATTCCAGCCACGGGAGTGCCATGGCGACGCCGCCAGCGCCACGAAGGAAGGTGCGGCGAGATTGCTGGAACCGGTTGCGTTGACTGTTGGCGATCGGTGTCTTCATTTTTCTGCCAGGTTCAATCGGCCACGCTGAAAACGGAATTGTCGGGTGGTGACGATGGTCTCGACGAGCGTGCCAAAGCGGTAGTCGTTCTTTTTGAGTTCGTCTTTCATCGTAGCAATGGCGGGTTCATCGGAAAGCATCAATTTGCGGCCGAGCGCGTAGCTGAAGAGCTTGCGGCAGAGGTTGTCGATGAATTCTTCCCGGCGGTGTTCATACAGATACATCTGCAGCCCGTGGAGTCCCTTGCCCTTTCCATTTCCGGGAAATTCGGCGGTGTTGTCGATGGGGCGGTTACCGAGATCCGTTTCTCGCAGTTTACCAATCGGACCGTAGGCTTCGAAGGCGAGGCCGATGGAGTCGAAGCGTTGATGGCAGGCGGCGCAATTCGGATGTTCGCGATGGGCGGCGAGTTGTTCGCGCAGGCTGAGTTTGCCGATGCCCTCGTTGTCCGGAAGTTCGGGGACGTCGGGTGGCGGAGGTGGAATGTGTTCACCGAGCAGGCGACGAATGACCCAGTAGCCGCGCTTCACCGGACTGGTGCGCAGGCCGCCGGCGTTGAGGGTCTGGAAAACGGCCATCGGGAGCAGCCCGCCGCGTTCCTGCGTGCGGGCGTAGACGCGGGTCCATTTCCTGACCTTCGGCAGACCATAGTGATTGGCCAGTGGTTCGTTGACGACGGTGTGAAAACCAAAGACGAAATCCAGGACGGAGCGATTTGACTGCGCGATGTCCGTGAAGAAGCGAATCGGTTCCTCGAACATCGCTTCATGCAGTTCCTGGTTGAAGTTTGGGAACCGTTCGCGGTCGACGCCCTTGTGATTCAGAAACTGACGGAACTCGAGCCAGTTGCCGCCGAACTCCAGCGCGAGTCCGCGAATGCGGTCGTCCGCGATCATGCGATGGGTGTGAGCGAGGAGGGTTTCGTTGTTTCGCAGTTCGTTGCGATTGGCGGCTTCCATGAGCTGGCGGTCGGGCATGCTCGACCAGAGGAAATAACTGAGCCGGCTGGCCAGGGCATGATTCGAAAGCGGCTGGATGCCTTGGGTGGCTGTCGGCAGATCCGCGCGATACCAGAAGTGCGGCGACATCAGGACGCTGACGATGAGATCGCGCATGGTGTCTTCATGGCTCGCATTCTCCTTCGTTCTAAGCTGGTCGTAAAAGGCGTACAGATCCGTGCGTTCGTCCGTGGTCAACGGACGCCGATAGGCGTGCTCGGCGAACTGTGTCAGTTGTATGAGATGGGTTGGCTCGGCGGCTTTGACGGTGCGCTCCATGCGCCGGATTTCTTTGTTGATGATGCGGAACTGGTTGGTGATGGCGTAAACCATTGGGTCGGTGGCCCCGGAAGAGATGGCTTTCTTCAGATAGACCTCGGCCAGTCGCCGGATCATAGGCTCGGAAATGACGGTCAGGTTCTCGGGTTTGGCGAAGTCGAATTCTTCCGAGCGGAGATATTCCGAATCCGTGCGTTCGAACCAGAGCATGCCCTGGTACTGGCGGACGGGCGCGCGGGCGATCACGTCGAGTTCGAGCCAGAGGCGGTCGAGTTCCTTTTGCTCTGCCTCGTCAAGGATTAGCTCATACATGGGACGGTCATCCCGGAAGTAGCCGGACTGGCTGTGCAGACCGGCGCTGAGGAGGCGGCCCTTGTTGTTGTATTTGGGCTTCTGGTGCTCGGGCAGA
Source organism: Verrucomicrobiales bacterium (assembly GCA_038154405.1). Classification (GTDB taxonomy): domain Bacteria; phylum Verrucomicrobiota; class Verrucomicrobiia; order Limisphaerales; family JAYPXF01. The sequence continues at coordinate 5,622 of JAYPXF010000075.1, forward strand.
TAGTCGCGGCTGCGTTCGGAGCGAAGGAACAGGTTGGGGAACACCGAGCAAAACCGTTCGTAGGCGGCGATGGTCGATCTGTGTTGATCGTCATCAAAACCGTCTAGCTTGAGGGTGCTGGGATCCAGAGTGCGACGGGTGTCGCGATACTTTCGGTTCCACCAATAGACGAATGCTTGGGCACCCCGGTGGATGGTGCGGCCAAGGTCGAGGTGTTCGAACTGTGGGGAAAGGGGAGCTCGCAATTGTCCGACCTGGTCACGCAGTGCTTCGCAGGCGCGTCGAGCGGCGCGGCTGTTGTGAACCGGCATCTTCTTCCATGTGGCCCGTATCTCTGCAATGGGTCCGAAGTTGTCTTCCTTGTCGGTTAGCAGTTTCAGGACGGTCTGCAGGTATTTGGTGCTGATGCGATCATTCGAGGGTGGTCGGCCTTTGCCAATCTCCCACGCCGCGAAGAAATACTCGGTGAGGTTGGTTTCCTGCCGTTGATAAAAATCGATGATGCGTTTGACGGCGAACTTGTCGCGGTCGGTGTCGGTGACCGCCGGATGTGGAGCGAACTCGAATCCTTCCGGCTTGAGCACGAGGTGTTCGGAAATGAGACGGGCGGCATCGAGATACTTCTTGAGCAGAGCTGGCGACAGGGTGAGTGACTCGCCGGAGTTGTCGAAGCCGGCTTCATTGGCGGGATCAATCGGGAACTCGCGGGTCGGGCGGATGTCGACGCCGGTGAGGTCACGGATGGTGTAATCGTATTCGGCGTTGCTGAGCCGACGGGCGAGCACAATGCCGGGATCGCCCGCGTTTCGCTGCGCTTCCTGTCGCCGCAGGGTGACGATCCAGTCGATTATGGCCTGACGTTGTTCGGCGGGTGGCTGTCGCT
>JAYPXF010000075.1:6514-18289 GCA_038154405.1 Verrucomicrobiales bacterium
TGGGCTGCATGTCCCCGGCCTCGAGTCGTTGCAGAACATGTTTCCAGTGGCCGTGATCGTGGACGACAGATTTGAGAGTGGTGTAGCCGGTGAGATCAAACTTGGCCTTGGGATCGTCAGAGCCGTGGCAGTCGAGGCAGTAGTATTCGAGAAAGGGCAGGATCAGGGATTCAAAATTGGCCTGGTTGGCCCCGACTGCCGAAGCGCCGTTGCAGGCGGACACACACCATGTCGTGGCGGCGATTGCCAACGCCGTTCGAAGTCTTTGAAAAATGTGAAGGATTCTATCAGCCAAGTCGCGGAAAGGATTGGATGACGGCTTCGGCCTGTGCATTCAGTTGGTTGAAGGCGGCGTTGGCTTCGGTGTCCTTGATCAGACCGTTGGCTCCCTGGTGTTCGGCGGCGATTTCGCACATCTGGCGGTGCAGGTCGCGGAGAGTGTCGATCTCGGCTTCGACCTCGGCCGTTTGGTAGGCCTCTTCAAGAATGTCGAAGGTGTCGCGTGCCGCTTTGCTGTCTTCACCGAGGCTTCGACGCAGATATGGGAAAACGGTTTCTGATGCGGTCACCGGATCTTTGTCCGCCAAGGCCTGACGAGCTTTGGCGAGGTGATCCTTGGATTTCCTGCCACCGAAGATTGAGCCGGCAATAGTGAGGATGATGAAGCCGCCCAACGCTCCTACGCCGATGTAGAGCAACCGCGTGCTTTCATCGACCTGCGGTTTCCAAACGTTGGTGACGATGTAGTAGCTGGCGGCGGCGCAGGCCGCGAAGAGGATGAGGCCGAGGACGTTGGAGATGCCGGAGTTTTTCATGTGCGAGGAGCGGCTTTGAGCTGATGCCGATTTGATGGGACAGCGTGGGGTTTGTCAAACGGCGCGTCACAATGGACTTGCGCGGGAGTTGGAGCAGACGATGATCGCTTGCTTCATGAAATACCTGTTTGCCGTTCTTCTTGTCGGAAAGATCTGTGTGCCGGTTATTGGCGGCACGCCGTTGAAGCCGGATGAATGGTCGCGGTGGGCGGCGCGCGAAGGGTTGGAGCCGCGCACGACATACCATTCGGCGGAGAAACGCTGGCGGGTGGAGGCGAATGGTCGACCCATGCGGCACGGCGGATGGGAGTTGCAATGGAACCGGATTTCACCGGGGAGCTGGTATCGGTTGGACGTGAGCTGCGAGGTGGAAGATGTCGACTCGATTCAGGATTCTGTCCATGCGGAATTGAACTTCTGGACCTCGAAAGACAAGCGGAGTGACTGGCGTCATGCGGGATTTGAGAAGATTGGCGCAGGAAAATATCGGTTCAGTGCCGAGGCGTTTGCTGCGGACGATGTAGTGCGCTGTACTGCGCGACTCATGCTACGGTGGACGGGGAAGGGGCGATTGGTCTGGGCGAAGCCGCGACTGACTCGAATCGCGGCACCCTTAGAGCGCAAGGTGAAGGTCGCGATTGCCACCGGCAAGCCACCGGGGAGTAGCGTGGCTGACAATCTGGCTTTCACGGAGAAGTTGGTGCGGCAAGCGGCGAAGCGAGGGGCACAGGTGGTGTGTTTGCCAGAGGTGATCACCTCGTGGCGCGTCAAGAACGATCCGAAGTATGGGGCGCGGCCGATTCCAGGGAAAGAGACCGGGCAATTGGAGAAGCTGGCCTCTGAGCTGGGGGTGGACATCAACCTTTCGATGAACGAGATCGACAAGGTTGGGCTCATCTACAATACGGCGATCTACATAGATCGTAAGAAGGGGATTGTCGGCAAATATCGGAAGGTGCATCTGGCGGTCGGCGAACGTTGGAAAGGGATTACCCCGGGAGAAGATTTTCCGGTGTGGAACACGCGCTTCGGCAAGGCGGGCATGTTGATCTGTTACGACAATGTTCATCCGGAAGGGCATCGGATTCTCTCACAACGAGGCGCTGAAGTGATCTATCTGCCGATCATGGGCGATCCGCGTGCGGTAGGTGATCGCGCCTACGAAAAATGGCTGCAAATCATGTCCGTTCGCGCGATGGACAATCACGTCTGGATGGTCGTGTGCCAGAACAACGGCGATCGCGGCATCATTGTCCGACCGGATGGCGAGGTGATCGCGGAGGTGGATCCGGGCGATGGATTCGCGTTGGCGGAGATCGATCTGAACTTCCGGCACGACAGTTGGATTGGTTCCGATTTTCTGAATCGTAATTGGGGCGAGCGGCGGCCGACTTTGTATCGGCGGCTCAGCGCGGACAGGTGATTGCCCGGTGATTTTTTCCTGGCTGAAAAAAAGGCGGCGGCGGCGGGCTTTGGCGGAGCCGTTTCCAGCGGAGTGGGAACAATGGCTCGCCGGGCGCGTTCCCCACTTTGCCTCGCTCTCCGCTGGTGACACGCGGCGCCTACGCGAGTTGGTGCAGGTGTTCATTGCGGAAAAGAACTGGGAGGGCTGCAAGGGGCTTGTGGTCACCGACGAAATGCGAGTCACCATCGCGGGGCAGGCGTGTCTGTTGTTGCTGGGCATCGAGCATGATTATTTCCGCAACGTGGATTCGATCCTTGTTTTCCCGCGCCAGTTCGTGTCGATGACCAAACAGGAGATGGATGCGTCCGGCGTGGTGCACGAATCCGATCAGGCATCTCTGGGGGAAGCCTGGCGCGACGGCCCGATCATCCTGTCGTGGTCCGACTCCAAAGCCGGCGGAATGAACCCGCATGATGGGCTCAACGTGGTGATCCACGAGTTTGCCCATAAATTGGATCTGCGCGACGGAGTGGTCAACGGCACGCCGCCGTTGAAGAATCGCGCAGAATACGCGCGTTGGGCGGAGGTCATGCAGCGTGAATACGAAGTGCTCGTCGAACGCTCCACCAAGGGCAAGGCTACCCTGTTGGATGACTATGGGGCAACCAATCCGGGCGAGTTCTTCGCGGTGGCGGTGGAGTGCTTTTTTGAAAAACCAGTCCAAATGAGCCGGAAACACGGGGAACTTTATTCAGTGCTTGCCCAATACTTCGGGCAGGAACCGGCGAATAGATCGGAATCGTAGTCGAACAGGCGGATTTTGGGTGGGCTGGCCAGAGGAGCGATCGTTTCCCGAAATCGTTTAGAATGCGCATTTTTTCGGTATTTTCTCTACTTCGGAGGAGTATGGGGAGGGGGGTTTGAGCTTGGGTTTACGCCGAGAATGTGTATTTATCTCCGCTCGTTTCCCCGCAATGAAAAAGCGCAGAAACAGTGCTTTCCATGGGAGCGTGAAATTACCGGGTCCACCCCTCTAGGCATGATGCCCAAGAACATTCTAATTACAGCCGTCCTCTTCGGTTTTTGTTTCTGCGGAAACACCGTTGAACCTGTAGCCAAAGAAACCTCTTCCGTCACAGTCGCGACTGTCTCGTTGCCTCCGATACCGCGGGGGTTGCCGGGCCCCCTGAGGAACAAAGTCATTGCGGCTCGGAAGGCTATTGAAGAGAGCGGCGACATGGCGGCGCCACTTAGAGGATCCTTGAACAAGATGCTTTCCAACCAGCATCAGGGGATACCTGGAGTGGCGTTCTGTTTCGCTCCGGGGACGAGCGAGGCCTACATCAATTCGTTCTATCAGGCGAATGCGCCGCTCTTCCAAAACATCCGATTTGGTCCGGGGTCCGGACGTTGGACGAGCACGGCAACCGATGGCTCCGGAATTGCGCAAGCGACTCCGCTCACCATTACCTGGGGTATCGTCGCGGATGGCGCGACGATCGACAACGGCAACCAGAGCAATCTGCGGGCGTTTCTCAACGGTATCTACGGTTCTCAGGCGACCTGGCAGGCGCTGATGCAGGAAGTCTTCGATCGTTGGGCGGAAATCACGCCGATCACTTACGTGTTTGAAGCGGCGGATGACGGCGCGGGATTTGGACAGAACCACTCCCCGGGCGTGCGGGGGGTACGGGCCGACGTACGGATCGGCGGCATGACCATCGACGGTCCCAGCGGCACTTTGGCCTACAACTATTACCCCAACAACGGCGATATGGTGATCGATACGGGCGACACGTTCTATAACGACACGGCAAACAACTCGCTGAAGTTTCGGAATGTATTCGCTCACGAACACGGCCACGGTCTTGGTTTTGCCCACACCTGTCCGGTGGAACAAAGCAAGTTGATGGAACCGTTTGCCAGCACCGCGTTCGATGGTCCGCAGCATGACGATATCCTCGCTGCGCAACGGCAGTATGGCGATCGGTTCGGTAACAACAACAGTTCGGGGGCGGCGTCCGTGATCGGCACGGGGTTGAGTGACGGAATTCACACGACCACCAATATGAGTTTGTCCACGAGCACAGATGTGGATTTCTTCCGGTTCACAACGGGGCAGGGAGGTCGCAAAGTCACCCTCACTTTGGCACCCACCGGATTGACCTATCTGGAAGGGCCGCAGAATGCAGACAGTTCCTGTTCGGCTGGTACGTCGTTCAACAGCGCCGCCTTGCGGAATCTCGGTGTCGAGATTCTCGACTCCAACGGCTCGACGGTTCTGGCCTCGGCGGATCTCACCGCGGCCGGTTCGGATGAAGTTCTTTCCAACGTCCAACTCGGAGGTGGAACCGGACCCTTTTTCATTCGCGTATTTGGAAATGCCGTCGATCAAGTTCAGATATTCTCGTTGCAGCTGGAACTGTCCGACGGCGCCCCGGCTCCGGAGATCGCCGTGCTCGGCAATGGAATGGTCATCAACTCGGGCGACACAACCCCGTCGACCAATGATTTTACCGATTTCGGATTGGTGCTGGCGGGTAGTTCGACGACGAATACCTATTCCATCACCAACGAGGGAAATCTGGATCTTACCATCACGACTCCGATTACGATTTCGGGCGCGTCGGCCGGAGATTTCAGCATCCCGGCGCAGCCTTCGGGAACCGTTCCTGCCGGCACGTCCGTGAGCTTCGATGTGATCTTTACTCCCAGCGGTTCGGGGGCTCGAAATGCCAGTATTTCGATTATCAACAACGACGCCACCGAGAATCCGTACACTTATTCGATATTGGGCACGGGTGGGGTGACGCCAGAGATCGGAGTCTATGGCGGTGGGGTGGAGATTGTTGATGGTGACAATACATCGAGTGTCACGGATCAGACGGATTTTGGTACGGTCGACATTTTGAGCGGCTCGGCGCAGTCGACATTTGTCATCAGCAACACGGGGTCAGCCGCCTTGAACCTGACGCTTCCGGTGACCATTACCGGTTCCGGAGCCGGCGACTTCTCCATTGTCACCGCACCGACCAACGTGGTGGCGACGGGCACAAACACGACGTTCATCGTCAGATTCGATCCGTCGGCGGTAGGGACTTCCACAGCAACGGTAACCATCAATAATGACGACCTCAATGAGTCGACCTACGATTTCGTGATTACCGGTTCCGGGACGGTCGCTCCGGAAATTGAAATAAGGGGCAATGGCCAGGTGGTATCATCCGGGGATGTCACGCCGGCGGCGGCGGACGGTACCGATTATGGTTCGGCAGATATCCTGACCGGATCGAACACGAGAACTTATGTGCTGACGAATATCGGCAGTGCGACCCTGAATCTTTCTCTTCCGGTGGTCTTGTCGGGCGCAAATGCGTCGGATTTTGTGGTGACGTCGGCACCGTCGACCCCGATCGCTTCCGGTGCTGGTTCATCATTCACCGTGTCGTTTGATCCAAGTGCCGTTGGCGTCCGCACGGCCACTGTAACGGTGGCATCCGACGATAGCGACGAGAGATTCTATTCCTTCGCAATAGCAGGACTGGGTACCGCCACAGCAGATATTGGTGTCATTGGCAATGGTGTGGCGATCGCCGATGGAGATGTAACGCCGTCGGCGGCGGATCATACGGATTTTGGCAGCGTGGCCGTCCCCGCTGGGTCGGTCACCCGGACGTTCACCATCACAAATGGGGGAAGTGCAACTCTTACACTGACGCAGGTGCCATCGATTTCCGGCGTGGCGGCGGCGGATTTTTCGATTTCCTCCGCGCCGAGCCTCAGCATCCCGAGTCTAAGCTCAACGACCTTTTCGGTGCTTTTCGATCCCTCGGTGTCAGGTTCCAGACGGGCAACGATAACGGTTCAAAGTGATGATCCCGACAGTGGTACATATACGTTTGACGTGTCGGGCAGTGCGACGGATCCAGAGATCGTGGTTGCGGGTAACGGTGTGGTTGTTCCGGACGGCAGCACGGTGACGGTGGTGTCAAACAACACCGATTTCGGGAGCTTGGACCTGTTGGCCGGGGCGGTGAGCCGCACGTTTGTCATCACCAATGAAGGGACGGCCGATCTGACGCTTTCTCCACCGACGATCAGTGGGGTTGCAGCCTCTGATTTCACCCTGGTTGTCCAGCCTGCATCACCCGTCGTACCAGGGGGCACAACGAGTTTTGAGATCTCCTTCGATCCGAGCGCGATCGGGGTGCGGGATGCGTTGATTTCGATCGTGAACGACGATGCCGACGAGAATCCCTACAATTTCAATATTCGCGGCACGGGTACGACTGAGCCGGAAATGGCGTTGTTGGGCAACGCTGTCCTTATCATTGATGGGGACACCACGCCGTCCACGAATGATTTCACTGATTTCGGAAATGCCCGGGTGGGCGGAGGGTCGGTTGATCGGGTTTTCTCAGTGACCAACAGCGGTAGTGCAGCCCTGTCCTTGAGTTTTCCGCCGACGATCACCGGGGTGGCGGCGACGGACTTTAGCGTAGTCTCGGTTTCGACGAACATTGTGGCTCCGTCAAATGTGATGACTTTCACCCTCCGGTTCACCCCCACGGCATTGGGCAATCGCCTGGCCAACATCGCCATCACCAATTCCGATCCGGACGAGAACCCATATGAATTCTCCGTGCAGGGGCAGGGAACCCAACCGGAGATCGCCGTGTTGGGTTTTGGTATCAACATACTCGACGGCGATTCGGTGCCCGCTCTGTCCGATGGGACTGATTTCGGAACGTTGGATCTGGGTTCCGGTGCGGTCACGAATACGTTCACCATTGTCAATTTTGGAGATGCCGACTTGGTGTTGAACGGGAACGTATCAATCGCCGGCGCCACGACGGACTTTTCCGTGACGCAGCCGCCGGTATCTCCGATTCCTCCGGGTGGCAGCACAAGTGTGCAGATAGCATTTGACCCGACCGGAATCGGTCTTCGCCAGGCGACGGTGAGCATTGCCAACAACGACCAGGACGAGTCGCCTTTCGATTTCGCCGTGCAGGGTCTCGGGGTGGGGCCGGAGATGATCATTACCGGCAATGGTGTTGAAATCGTTGATGGAGACCTGACTCCGACCGTTGCCGATCACACGGATTTTGGGACGCATGACGTATTGGTGGGATCGTTGACCCGTACCTTCTTCATCACCAATAGCGGGACGGCGGACCTGACACTTCAGACTCCGAGCATCGGTGGAGCCGCGGCCGGTGATTACTCACTGCAGGCATCGCCGGCTTTGAGGCTCGCTGCCGGAGCCGTCACCAGCTTTCAAATCACCTTTGATCCGATGGGGGGGGGATTGCGCAGTGCCACGGTGTCCATTGGCAGCAACGATTCGGATGAAAATCCCTACGATTTCGCCATTTCTGGAACGGGTTCTGTAAATCCCGAGATCGGCGTGTATGGCAACGGTCGGGAGATTGCAGATGGTGATACGACGCCGACGGTTGTTGATAACACCGATTTTGGCGGGACGTTGTTTGGTGGTTTGGCGGTGGATCGGGTGTTCTTGATCACCAACAGCGGAAGTGCCGCCGTGAGCATCAATTTGCCGGTGGTTGTCACCGGGGTGGCGGCCGCTGATTTCAGTGTGGTGTCGGCTCCGCCCGCAAGCGTTGCTGCCGGCGGGAGTGCTGCTTTCACAATTCGATTTGCTCCCACCGCGGTGGGAACGAGAACCGCCCGGGTCGTTGTTTCGAATTCGGACGCGGATGAGAATCCTTATGAGTTCGATGTCACGGGCGGTGGAACGGCGCCGGAGATTGCGATCCGCGGCAACGCGATTGAGATCATTGATGGCAGTCTCGCAACATCGACGACCGACAACACGGACTTTGGCACCACCACCGTGGATGGTGGCTCGGTGACCCGGACCTTCGTCATCACGAACTCGGGAGATGGTGACCTCCTGATTTCCCTGCCGATCACGTTCAGCGGACCGCACGCAGCGGACTTCACGGTCGCAGCCGTTCCGACCACGTTCATTCCCTCCGGTTCGAGTGCCCCGTTCACGCTTCGGTTTGATCCCCGCAGCAACGGGGTGCGAAATGCCACGGTGGTGATCGGCAATTCGGATGCGGATGAAGATCCCTATGAGTTTGCGTTGACCGGAGGCGGGACCGGGCCGGATATCGCGGTGACCGGGGCGGGACGCGTCATTCCCGACGGCTCCACGATTACGAGCATCACCAACCTTACCCATTTCGGCGCGACCAACGTGACGAGTGGCCGGGTGACGAACACCTTTGTCATCACCAATGCGGAAACCGGTGCGCTGTTGTTGAATCTGCCGGTCACGATCATCGGTAACGACACGAACGATTTCTCCGTTGTGACCCAGCCCGACACCAATTCGCTCGTGGCAGGAACCACCACGACATTTGAAGTCGCGTTCGATCCGATTTCCGGCGGCCTACGCGAGGCGATCGTGAACATTTCCAACGCCGACAGTGACGAGAATCCGTATGAATTCGCCATCAGCGGCCTGGGTGTGGGACCCGAGATCGCGTTGTATGGCAACGGTCGACTGATCACCAACGGTGCGGCGATCCCGCGGAATTCAGACCATACCGCTTTCGGCACGGCGGATCTGAATGCGGGAACGATCACCCGCACATTCGTCATCACCAACGAAGGCACGGTGACGCTGACGAACACTTTGCCGGTGCTCATCTCCGGTCCCGCTGCCGCTGAGTTTACGGTGGTGACACAGCCGACAAATCGGGTTGTGGCCGGTGAATCAACCACCTTTCAGGTCCGTTTTGACCCGGCCTTGCCCGGCAAGCGACCGGCGACGGTCATCGTGTCATCGGATGATGCGGACGAATCCTCATTCAGCTTTGCCGTTGACGGCAGCGGATATGTGATTCCGCCCATCCTGTCGCTCCATCAGCTGAGTCAGACGCTCAATTCCTTGGAGAGCACGACCCTGTCCTCCAGTGCAATCGGCACTTCACCCCTGGTGTTTCAATGGCATCGCAACGGGGTTGCGTTGCCGGGTGCCACGGGGAACCTGCTGCCGCTGAACAACATCACGACGGGGCAGGCGGGTGACTACTTCGTGACCGTGAGCAACATTGCGGGTGTCGCGACCAGCGCCACGGCGCGGGTCACGGTGAATCTGCTCTCTTCGGGGGTGGCATGGAGCAATCCTTCTCCCATCACCTACGGCACGGGATTGGGCGCCGGGCAGCTGAACGCCACGGCCGCGGTGCCCGGCACTTATGTCTACACTCCGGGCGCGGGGACGGTTCTCGCGGCCGGCTTGCACCAGCTTTCCGCAGTGTTTACTCCGGCCAATCCGCAGGTCTATGCGGGCGACTCGGTGTCGGTTCCGATCGTCGTCAACAAGGCCAACCTGACACTGACAGCGGACAACACCAACCGCCTGGCAAACACGGCAAACCCGGTGTTTACCTTCACCCCTTCGGGCTATGTGAACGGAGATGACAACAGCACGCTGACCATCCAGCCGACCCTCACGACAACCGCGACCGGCAGCGGGGAAACCACCTCCCAGAATTACCCGATCAACATCTCCGGCGCGACGCACGCCAATTACAACGTGACCCATGTCGACGGCACGCTGCTCGTGTTCTTGGCGGAGCCGGTGATTCTGCAGCAGCCGGTAAACATCACCACCAACGCCTTGGAGACGGCCGTGTTTTCGGTGTTTGCCGTCGGCGAGGAGACGCTGACCTACCAATGGCACAAGGACGGCGTGGCGATATCCGGGGCAACCGGTTCGAGCCTTACGCTGGCTTCGGTGACTACGGCCGATGAGGCGACCTACACGGTCCGGGTCACGAATGGGAGCGGGAATGTCCTGAGTGCCGGGGCGACGTTGAGCGTGCAATTGCTCGACCCGGTCATCACCTGGCTCAATCCGGATGCGATTCGCTATGGTACTCCCATTGACGGCACTCAATTGAATGCCGTCGCAAACACCCCCGGTCAGTTCAACTACAGCCCGAACACCAATGCCGTGCTCAATGCCCTCGCGAACACGTTGAACGTCACTTTTGTGCCGGACGACGCGAACTACAATCAGGCGGTCGGTTCGGTGGTGCTGGTCGTGACGAATGCGCCGCTGACGATCACTGCCACCAATGCCTCGCGGGAATACGGTCTTGCGAATCCGACCTTCGGCTTCGACTTCTCCGGATTTGTCAACGGGGACGATGCCACTAAACTCACCACGCAGCCCACCGCTTCAACGTCGGCAGATGTCAACAGTCTGCCCGGTGATTACCCGATCAATGTGAGCAGTGCGGGTGGCACCAACTATGACATCACGATGTTGCCCGGCACGCTGACGGTGTTCGCCAATGCGCCGAGCATCAGTGATCAGCCGGATGCCCTGACCGTGATTGAGGGACAGAACGCGGCTTTCTCGGTCACTGCGGATGGTACCGCGCCGTTGTCCTATCAGTGGCGACATACGGGTACCAATCTTCCCGGTGCCACGACGGCTTCGTTGAATCTGAACTCGGTTGTTGATGCGCAGGCCGGGCCGTACGAGGTCGTGGTATCAAATGTCGGCGGTTCGATCACCAGCGCAGTGGCGAACCTGACCGTCTTGGTGCCGCCGACGATCACCGCACAGCCGGTGGCGCAGACCAGGCTGGCATCCGACACGGCATCCTTGTCTGTCACCGCAATCGGTACGGCACCGTTGTTCTACCAGTGGCGGAAGGAGGGGGTGGACATTGCGGGGCAGACGAACTCGGTGATGCTGCTGCCCAACCTTTCGACGAACGATGTGGCGGACTTCCGGGTGGTGGTGACCAACTCCGCCGGTGCGGTGACGAGTTCGATTGCTTCAGTTTCCATCACCCTGTTGACGGCGAATCTGACCTGGCCGAATCCGGCGGCGATCAACTACGGCGTGTCTCTGAGCGGCACGCAGTTGAATGCGACGGCAAACATTCCCGGCACCTTCGTCTACAACCCGGCTGCCGGCACGGTTCTCTCGGGCGGCAACCACACACTCAATGTCCTGTTCACGCCACAGGATCCCTCGCGATTCGCGACTCAGTCATTGTCGCGTCCGTTGGCCGTGGGTCGGATCCCATTGACGGTAACCGCGTTGGACACCAACAAGCAGGTGGGCGCCGTGAATCCGCCATTGTTGATCTCTTACAGCGGATTTGCGAACGGGGAGAATGCCTCCAATCTGGCAGCCGCGCCCACCGTGGCGACCTCCGCGGATGTCAATAGCCCCGTCGGCGCCTATCCGTTGATCCCGGGAGGGGGCGTGAGTCCGAATTACACCTTCAGCTACGTGAACGGCACTTTGACCGTCGTTGATGTGCCGCTTTCAATCACCACCCAGCCGACCAACCTGGTGGTGACGCAGGCGCAGGACGCGACTTTTACGGTGGTCGTGGCCGGATCGGATCCGCGTTTTCAATGGCGCAAGAACGGGACAAATGTTGTGGGTGCCACCGCAGCTTCCTTCACCATCACGAACGCACAGGCGGCTGATGATGCCAGCTACAAAGTCGTGGTGAGCAATACCGCCAATGCCGTCACCAGTTCGGT
>JAYPXF010000075.1:18299-25086 GCA_038154405.1 Verrucomicrobiales bacterium
CTCGACGTCCTTCTGCCGACTACCATCACGTGGGCGACACCGGTGGACGTGGTGTACGGAACACAACTCAGCTCCACGCAACAGAACGCGTCGGCGAGTGTCGCCGGAGCGCTCACCTACGGTCAGGCGGCGGGCACGGTGCTGCCCGTGGGATCGCATGCCCTGACGGTGGCTTTTGTGCCCACCGACACGAACACCTATCTCGCGACCAATGCCACGGTGAACCTCAACGTCACGCAAGCGCCGCTGACCATCACCGGGGACCCTAAAGTGCGCGAATTCGGTGCGGCCAATCCCGCGCTTTCCGCCACGTTCGGCGGATTCGTCAATGGCGAAGGGCCGGCTGATCTGGTCACGCCGGCGGCGCTGGTGACCGCGGCAGTTTCGAACAGTCTGCCCGGTGCCTACCCGATCACGGTTTCCGGCGCCACGAGCCCGAACTACGCCATCACCCATGTCGACGGCACTTTGACCGTCTTCGCCAATGCTCCCTTGATCAACTCCGTGCCGGTCAGCCAGACGGTGACCAATGGCGATCCGGTGACGTTTGTTGCCACCGCTTCGGGCACGGCTCCATTGAGCTTCCAGTGGCGCTTGAACGGTGCCGACATATCCGGAGCGAACGCGACCTTCCTGACCATCGCGTCCGTCTCGCAATCCGACGCCGGCACCTATGAGCTGGTCGTGACCAACGTGGCCGGTTCCGTGACCAGCCAGAGTGCCACCCTGACCGTGTTGGATCCGCCGGCCATCACCCAGCAACCCGTCGAACAGCAGTTTGCGCTCGGCGGCAGTGCCACCTTCAGTGTGATCGCAACCGGAACCGCTCCGCTGGGCTATCAGTGGCGAAAGAATGGAGTGCTGATTCCGGGCGCGACTGCGGCTTCACTGGCGCTGGACAATATCGCGGTCACCGACATCGGGGTCTACTCGGTGGTCGTCAGCAACGTAGCGGGAACCGTCACGAGCCAGACGGCGACGCTCTCTGCCAACGAACTGGCGCCGGACATCACCTGGAATACACCGAATTCCATCACCTACGGTACCGCGCTGAGCGGATTCCAGCTGAACGCTTCCACCTTCGTTCCCGGAACTTTCACTTATACGCCGGCGGCGGGAACGGTGCTGCATCGCGGTTCGCACACTTTGAACGTGGTGTTCGCGCCGGATGATACGAACAACTTCGTCGGCACCAACGGCTCGGTGACCCTGACCGTGAATGCGGCTGCCCTCACCGTGAAGGCGGACGACCTGCTTCGTGAATACGGAAAGACGAATCCGCCGCTGAACTTCACGCTCACCGGATTCCGAAATGGCGACACCGGCGCCAGTCTGGATTCCCAGCCCACGTTGAACACCTCGGCGGACACCAGCAGTCTGCCGGGCAATTACCCCATCACCATCAGCGGGGCCGCGGGCACGAACTACACGGTGACCCATACACCCGGTGTGCTGACCGTCTTCGCCAATGCGCCGTCCGTCGTCACACCGCCGGCCGATGTGGTGACCACCAACGGTCTGGGAGCTGCCATGTCGGTGGTCGCTTCGGGTACCGCGCCGATCTCCTATCAATGGCGTCATGCCGGCACCAATATCCCGGGAGCCGACAGCCCAACGTTCAACCTTCCGATGGCGGATGCCGTGTTCAATTCCGGAGCCTACGATGTGGTGTTGACGAACATCGCCGGTTCCGTGACCAGTGTCGTGGCGAACCTGACGGTGTTGGTGCCCCCGACGATTGCGCAGCAACCCGTCGACGCCGCCTTCGGAACGCTCTCGGCAGCGATGCTCAGTGTGACGGCAAACGGCACGGGGCCGCTGGCGTATCAGTGGAGCAAGGGTGGCGCGGTTGAGGCGGGCCAGACCAATGCAAATCTGGTGTTCACGAATGCGTCGACGAATCTGACCGGCAGCTATTCCGTGGTGGTGTCCAATGCCGCGGGAACGGTGACCAGTTCCGCCGCGACGCTCACGATCACCCAGCTGACCTCGATCATTGCCTGGGCCGATCCTCCCGCAATCACCTACGGTTCCGCGCTGTCGACGAATGAGCTGAATGCCGCGACGACGAACGCGGGCACTTTCGTCTACACCCCTCCGCTGGGAACGGTGTTGAGCGCCGGTTCTCACAACCTGTCCGTCGCCTTCACGCCGGATGACGCTGCCAGTTACCTGCCGGCCAACCGCACGGTGACGGTGACGGTGCAGCCGGCGCTGCTGACCGTGACGGCGGACGACAAGATGCGCGAATTCGGTCAACCGAATCCTGCGCTCACTGCGGCCTTCGCCGGGTTTGTGAACGGCGAAGACTCCACGGTGCTGGATGTCCAGCCGACGCTTGCCACGGTGGCGGATACGAACAGTGGTCTGGGCAATTATGCCATCACCATAAGTGGTGCCGCTGACGCGAACTATTCCGTCACCCATGTGCCGGGCACGTTGAACGTGTTCGGACTTCCGCCCGTGATCGTGTCGCATCCGGTGAGCCAGTCGGTGGTGGCGGGCAGCAACATCTCGTTCACGAACATCTCCATCGGCACGGCGCCGCTGAGTTACCAGTGGCGGCGATCCACTGGGTTCATCGCCGGGGCTACCAACTCGGTGTTTACCATCACCAATGTGCAGCCGCTGGACGCCGGGGCTTACGACGTTGTGATCAGCAATATTGCGGGTCATGCCTTCAGCTTCCCGATCCTGTTGGAGGTGCTGGTGCCTCCTTTCTTCGCGGAATCCCCGTCGAATCTCACAATTTCAGTCGGGCAGCCGACCACTCTGGTCGCCAGGGCGGTCGGCACGACACCGATCACTTATCAGTGGCAAAAGGATGGTGTTGCGCTGGCAAACGAGACCAACGCCTCGCTGTCGCTGGGGGCTCCGGCGCAGACGAATGGCGGAGTCTACACCGTCGTGGCCACCAATCCCGTGGGCGCGGTCACGAACGCCCCGGCGACATTGACCGTGCTGCCGACACCATCGATCACGCAGCTGCCGCAGAATACCACGGTCAACGCGGGGGCGCCGCTCGTGCTGGCTTCGCAGGCCTACGGCGAAGGTGCGTTGACCTATGTCTGGCGGCGGGGGACGAACGTGGTTCTCAGCGGTGATGATGCCCGTACGCTGCTCATCGGCAACGCCGGGCTCGCGCATGTGGGATTCTATGACCTCACCGTGACCAATGCCTTCGGCGTTTCGCGCAGCCAGCAGTTTCTGGTCACCTTGTCCGGGCCGCCACAGATCTTGGTGCAGCCCGTAAGCCAGACGGTGTTCTCGAACGCCCAGGTCACGTTCGAGGTGCTGGCCAACGGCACGCAGCCGCTCCGGTATTCCTGGCTGAAGATCGGTGGCGCCAATGAGGTGGGGACCCTCCGGACGATCACCTTCACGAACGTGATCGCTCACGAGGGGGAATACGTGGTGGCCGTGATCAATGAGGACGGCATTGCGCTCAGTGACCCGGTCAAGCTCTCCGTCATCAAGGCTCCCGTGATCATCAACAATCCGTCGAATCAGGTAATCGCGACGGGCACGACCTTGAACCTGTCGATGGAAGTCGACAGCGCCGTCACCCCGGGATACCAGTGGCGATTCAACGGCCAGGCGATCACCAATGCCACGAATGCGACCCTGTCGCTGCCCAATATGCAGCTGTCCCAATCGGGCAACTACGACGTGATCGCCACCAATATCATTGGCGGTGTGACCAGCGCACCGGCCGTGGTGTCGGTTCTCATTCCCCCGTCGTTCACCGTCCTGCCCCGCAGCAGCACGGAGCGGGTCGGGACGAACGTCACGATGTTTGCCGTTACCGCGGGCAGTTCTCCGATCGGATTCCAGTGGTTGCGCAATGGTGCCGAGATCCCCGGCGCGACGACCAACTTCCTGAGTCTCACCAACGTCACCCGAATCAGTGAGGGGGGCTATGCGCTGAGGATCAGCAATCCCGTGGGGACGGTTGTCAGCCCCTTGGCCTTGCTGCGGGTGATTTCCACGCAACGTCTGACCAATGCGGTGCGCGGTCCGGCGGGGTCGTTCACGCTCTTCTTCGGCGATGATGATGGAACATCACTGACCTTGGCTCACGCTCACCGATTTGTGGTGGAAGGTTCGACGGATCTGAGAGTCTGGCAGACGGTCTCCACCAACGGTTCCGGCATCCATTTCACCAACGGTCAATTCCGGTTCATTGATGCGAATCCGGCCTCGACGAACCGCCGTTTCTATCGCATTCGGGAATACTGACGGCTGAGAGCGTCCATTGACTCATCGCTGCCGTTTGGACATCTCGCGAACGATGCCGGGCAGCAGTGCGCTTGCATTGACGGCATCCTGCCCCAGCTCCCAGATCATCAGCCCGGCGAGTTTGCGTTCGCGGGTATAAGCTATTTTTCGTTGTATGGTGTTGGTGCCATTGAGGGCGAAGCCGTCAATCAAGTCCTTGGATTCCTTTGCCCGCGCGCCGGAATTCAGTTCCGCATAGGTCCGCGCAGATCCTTTGCGGTTGCGTCCGTAGAAGGGTACGCCCAAGGCGATCTTTTCCGGCGGGCAGCCTAAACCGATCACCCTTTCGACATCGGCGTGCGACTTGTCGAACGTGGCCTGCGGAAAGACATGATCGTAGGCCATCAGGTGGATCCGGTCGGCATGGTTGTAGAGCTCTTTTCCGAGGTTCTGCCAACCCGCCTGGGCGACCGTTACGAGTCCACCGAAGGCGTTGAATGCGACCTTGGTTTCGCGGACGAGGGCGGCATATCGCGAGAGTTCAGCCACGCCTTTCGGGTGTTCCCAGTCGTAGTCGACGCCGTTGAAATGGTGTTTGCGACAGAGTTCCGCGAGCCTGCGGATCAATTTGTACCGCGAAGACCTGGTGGCGGTAATTCGACCGAAGCCAGCGGAACGTTCCCAGCCGCCGACAGTGAGCAGCACGTTGCCGTTGAAGCCTTTCCGCAACTCCTTCAAGCGAGCCAGATGGGAAGGCGCAATAAGCCGCTCAGGAATCCGTCCGTCCGCGGGCAGGATCACGCTGAAGAATATGAGGTCCGTCACCCCATGCAATTGCGATGAACGGAAGCCGTCGAGTCGATACTCCGGCAGGTAGCCGATCAAACGCGGGTTGGCGGCGCCGAGTCTTCCGGTGAAGTTGAGGAGGAGGACGAGCACGGCTGCGAATCGGATCATGAATCCGTGTAACGTCATAGCGGACGCATGTCACGCCCGGTTGGTCGAGGTCTTGAAAATATGAGAATTAAAGGCAGGCTCGATCACATGATCCGCTTGCCTTTCTGCGTGTTGATGGTGTCCGCCGTGATGGCCGGCTTCGCTGCCGATCATCCCAACATCGTCCTGATCTTCTCCGACGACCAGGGCGTGAACGACGTCGGGTGTTATGGAAGCGAGATTCCTACCCCACACATTGACCGCATCGCGCGGGAAGGCATCAAGTTCAACCAATGGTATTCCGCCTCGGCGATCTGCACGCCATCGCGCTTCGGTCTGCTCACCGGGAGGAATCCCAGCCGCTCGAAGCATCAGCTGCTGAGTGCCTTGATGTTCATGGCCGATGAACACAAGGCGACGGGGATCCAGCCGGGAGAGACCACCATTGCAAGTGTGTTGAAGGGATCAGGGTACCATACCGCTCTGATCGGCAAGTGGCACCTTGGTCATGGAAACAAATCTTTGCTGCCCACACGCCACGGCTTTGACACGTTCATCGGGCACACGGGCGGCTGCATCGATTTTTTTACCATGACCTACGGCATTATTCCCGATTGGTATCATCAGGATGAACACGTGCGGGAGAATGGTTACGCGACGGAACTCATCACGTATGAAGCCGTCCGTTATCTGCGTGAACGCCGCCGCGACGACAAACCGTTCTTTCTTTACCTGGCTTACAATGCCCCACATTTCGGCAAGGGCTGGAGTCCCAAAGCGAAGGAGCCGGTGAACATCATGCAGGCGCGCGCGCAGGACCTGAAACGGGTGGACGGAATCGATGACAAGATCCGTCGCGAATTCGCCGCCATGACCCTCGCCTTGGATGATGGCATCGGCCGCGTGATGAACGCCCTCGACGTGAACGGTCTCAGCGACAACACCCTGCTCATCTTCCTCACCGATCACGGCGGTGATCCGACCTACGGCGGCAGTAATCTTCCGCTGCGTGGCGACAAGGCCACCTTGTTCGAAGGTGGCATAAAAGTTCCCTGTGTCATGCGCTGGCCGGGGCGGATCAAGGCAGGAACGGAGTCGGATGCCATGGTGTGGTCCATCGATCTGTTTCCGACATTTGCCCGGATGGCGGGCGTGGATACGGGACGTATGAAGCTCGATGGCCGTGAGCTTTTGCCTGTCTTCGACAGCGACGCGGATTGGCAGGACCGCACGTTGTTCTGGGAACTCGGTGCCCATGCCGAACTTAAGCGCAAGCCATGGATGGCGCTGCGTCAGGGTGATTGGAAATACCTAGTGACGCCACGTGACGGGGAATTCCTGTTCAACATCGCGAACGATCCGAATGAGAAGAAGAACCTTGTGGCGCACGAGACCGACCGGTTCCAACGGATGAAGATGACTGGGGAAAGACTTTCGCAGAGCATGCGTCGATGAGTCGCCATCAGATCTTTACGCCGTTGGGTGCGGTGAACTTGTCATCGACCACATCGCCGGTGTTGCGGGTTTCGGCCGGTTCAAAGATCAGGACTTCGGCTTCGCTCTCCGCCACGGTACGATGTTCGACTCATCCGCAATTGGATCCGCCGGGTGTTGCGCAGGATGATGGCGCCGA
>JAYPXF010000076.1:0-25071 GCA_038154405.1 Verrucomicrobiales bacterium
TCAAGGAAGACGAATGGCGTGAGTTGTTGCAGCTCTGATCAGGCCGTCCCGATTGGGCTGTCAGAGTCTTCAGAGCGTCGTTCGGGCGTGAAATCCGACTGAAGATTGTAGCTTGGTGATCAATTGGCGGGTTCGCAGCCCAAGCTTGGTCAGAAAGTCTGTCCGTATTCGAAACGTCTCCATAGTTTTCGCTGCGAAATGCGCCGGCTCTCCTTCCTGTTTATTGCGATCTCACTGTTGCTTCCGCTCGTCCACGCGGTGGAGCGACCGAACATCATTCTCATCATGGTGGATGACATGGGGTTCTCCGACCTCGGTTATCATGGCGGGGAGATCGATACGCCGAATCTGGATTCTCTGGCGCATGGCGGCGTCCGCTTCACGCAGTTCTATAACAGCGGTCGTTGTTGTCCGACGCGGGCAACGCTGATGACCGGTCTGCATCCGCACGAGACCGGCATTGGTTGGATGACACAACCGCCGGGCAACACCCGTGGAGACAATCAGCCGCCTGCCTACCGGGGTTACCTTAATCGCAACTGCGTGACGATCGGCGAGGTGTTGCAGGGTGCCGGTTACGCGACCCTGATGGCCGGCAAATGGCATCTCGGCTACAACGACCGCAGTCGCTGGCCGCTGCAACGTGGCTTTGAGAAGTATTTCGGATGCATATCAGGCGCCACGCGCTTCTTTCACCCGGAAGATCCGCGTGGGATGACCTTTGGCAACGAGAAGGTCGAGAATCCGGAGAGCACAACCAAGGAAGCGTTCTATACAACGGATGCGTTCACTGACTATGGGATACGTTTCATTCGCGAACATCGCCGTGGCAACGATACCCGGAGGCCATTCTTCCTCTATCTCGCCTACACCGCGCCGCACTGGCCGTTGCAGGCGTTTGAGGACGATATCGCAAAGTATCGCGGCAAGTATCGCGCTGGTTGGGAACAACTCCGCGAGCAGCGTCATCAGCGTCAGGTTAAATCAGGATTGATTGATCCGAGATGGAAACTCTCGGCACCGACGGAAAAGATCCCGGCATGGGATTCTCTCAGCGAGGAGAAGCAGGATGAGATGGATCTCAAGATGGCGGTCTATGCGGCGATGATTGATCGGGTGGACCAGAACATTGGCAAGCTGGTCGGCTACCTCAAGCAGACCAAGCTCTATGACAACACCCTGATCTTCTTCCTGTCGGACAACGGTGGCTGCCAGGAAGGTGGCATGTTGGGACGCGGCGAATTCTACGACATCAAGAAACGCAATCTGCAGAGTGCGAACAGCTACGGTGAAGCCTGGGCCAACGCCAGCAACACGCCATTCCGTCTCTACAAGCACTACGTCCACGAAGGCGGCGCGGCGACTCCGTTCTTCATGCATTGGCCCAAGGGGATCAGGGCTCACAAGCCATGGTATCGCGAACCGGCGCAGTTGATCGATGTCATGCCGACGATTCTCGACGTGGCCGGGGCGAAGTATCCGGGCCGTTTTCAGGGCAATGACATCCATCCGCCCGATGGGATCTCATTGCGTCCGGCGTTTGCGGGCAAACCGCTGCAGCGCAAGGATCCGATCTTTGTCGAGCACGAGAAGAATGCGTCCGTGAGGGAAGGGGATTGGAAGCTGGTGGGCAAGGGAGTCGCAACGCAGAACGGTGTCGATCCGACCAAATGGGAACTCTACAACATCCGGCAGGATCGCACGGAGACGAGTGACCTGGCATTCGCGCAACCGGAGCGGGTGAAACAGCTGGCAGCCAAATGGCAGCAATGGGCGGATCGGGTCGCCGTGCATCCGAAACCGAGCCAGAGTGGTGGCAAGACCGGCGCCCGCGAACAACCCAATCCGCCGCAGATCAAGGGCAAGTCCTTCAGTGTAACCGTTTCCGTTCGCAACAAGCAGCCGCATGGCGTGGCTCTGTCCCACGGCGGAGTGCAATGGGGATACTCGCTGCATTTCGTGAAGGGCCGTCCCGTGTTCTCGTTGCGTCAGTCCGGCAAGATCATCAGCCTCGCTGCAGAGAAGACGGTCAAGGGGAAGGCTGAAGTGACCGCATCCCTCACTTCAGAAAGCATGACCATCTCAGTCGGTGGCATGGAAGTTGCCCGACGTGAATCACCCGGCCTGTTCAAAGGCCAGCCCGCCATAGGTATCTACATCGGCGAGGACTTCAAAGATCCGGTCGGTGACTACAAGATTCCCAACCGTTTCAACGGCAAGGTGCTTTCTCACCGGGTGAAGATCTTGGAGTAATCTTCTATTTCTGGTTCGAGAAATTCCAGCGTCCGTAGCGGAATTCGCAAGGAATTCCGACTCAGATGCTGAACCGAATGGCGCTTAGCTCGAATATTTCATCAGAGGGGTAAGAAAGAAGCGAAGCCCGCGGCCAAAACCGCTATGGTTGGAGGTGATAAGACAACAACCATGAAGAACTTCGCTGATGGCAGAGTGTACCGCTGATCAGTTGACTTTTCCAAGCTTTGACCGCCGCCGGATCGAAGCCGGTTTCGGCGGGGCCGACATCTCCAGCGCCTCGTGCGCTTGAGAAAGGCGTTCCAAAGGCAGACGCTGACGCGCCTGGCAATAGGCGCCGGTGGCGCTGCTGGGCATCGCCTGCTTACGGCGTTGATGCCATACCTGAACTTTGCGGACCACCTCCCGACAGGATGCCCCGGGGTTTAGCACCTGGCTGAGAAAGGCCCAGAAGGTGATGCTCGTCGGATAGCTGCGTCGTCGGTCGTTGGATCCCGACGCGAACGCTCCCTCCGGCAACCAAGGGCCAAAGGTGTGGCACAAACCGGAAAAGGATGCTTGTCGCAAACGCTCAGCTTCCTCACGCATCCGGTCTCTTTGGGAACGGGGCAAACGGCCTGACAACAAGTGGTAAACACCGGGAAGAAAAGGAGTCTTTTGCGGCATGAAGAAGACTATCAAATCGGCTCGGCGGCACCGACTCCAAACCATCGAACACCCGCCTTATCTAAGCGCCATTCAGGGCCGATCAATTTACTGATGAATCCTAAGATCAACCAACTGCCGCACTTTTCGTCCGCCCTGTGCCGCACTATTGGAACGGCGTTTACAGATCGAACATCAATCAGTCGGATAACGACGAGGATCACTGGGTGGCGACGAGCGATGGTCCACTTGTATACGCCCGACTTCGCCGCTCGAGTGCACTGTCTTTGTATCCTGCAATCGATCCGTGCAGTTTATATGTTTTTGCCGAGAATCATCAGAACTCCAAGGGCCGACTGAGCCAGCGAGATTCCGGATACTACGGCCAAGACGGTGATCTGTGAACGCCGTGTACGCGAGCGAGGCACAATCCATAATGAACCGCCAATCCAGATAAGAAGCCAGATTGCGATGATGGCAATTCCAAATACAGTCTCGCTTAGGGGAAGAATCACATAGACGGGCAAGAGAAGCAGTGCAGTAAGTCCACCAAACAACAGCATCGCCTCTGAAATCTTGTCGAACATTGAAAAACTCGCAGCTATGCCGAGCGTAGGCCACACGACTATTGCCCCGAATGTTAATGCGAAAAATGCCGGAAAATGCCATGTGGCTCTGTCATCGTGTGTCGCTATATTCATTTTGGTGGTGCTTTGATGTAGTGTAAACGCCGGATGAAAAGTGCGGCGATTGGTTGGTTTTAGGATTCCTGCTCACAGGGAGTCAATAATTGGTTCTCAGGGCGTGCGCTCCACACCCGCAGGCCCCGTTGACAGTTCGGTCTCATTTCTTTTTCTTGCGAGCCGCTTGGCGGCGTTTGGAGTCTTGCAGCCGGTAGCTCTCGCCGTTGGCTTCGAGGATGTGGACGCGATGGGGCAACCGATCCAGCAGGGCTCCGGTCAGGCGCTGGCTGCCCATTACTTCGGTCCATTGCTCAAAGGGCAGATTGGTGGTCACGATCAGGCTGGTCCGTTCGTAGGCCCGGCTCACCAAGTTGGATAGCAGTTCGGTTCCCAGTTTGCTGAAGGGGACGTAGCCCAGTTCGTCGAGGATCAGCAGCCGGTTGCGTTCCAGGGCGTGATGGAGCCTTTGCAGGTGGCGTTCTTCCCGGTGTTCGAGCAGTTGGGTGACCAAGCCGGTCGCGTTGTGGAAGCGGGTGCGTTCGCCCTGCATGCAGGCGGCGTGGACCAGCGCGGTGGCCAGGTGGGTCTTGCCGGTGCCGGGGTTGCCGATGAGCAGGATGTTCTCCCGGGCTCCGAGGTATTCGCCGCGCATCAGTTCGCGCACGAGTCCTTCGTTGATCGAGGGCCGGGCGTTGAAGTCGAAGCTGTCCATCCTTTCGGGGGAACTTCACCTCGCGCAAGCGAAAGAGCAACGCCTGCAGAAGGGTTTTCAACGACAGGGCAGGACGTCCGATGGGCTTTAGAGAGGAGGGCCTTGAGGCGGGAGTAGCGGTGCGGTCGTGATCAATTCTTTGAGCCGCTTGATCACCCGCACATCGGTTTGGTGAATGCGTATTTTCTTCATCGCCACAATCCTATCAGGTGCCCGGATTGGTACAAGTCCGATCTAGCTCCATTTACACCTTTTCGAAAACACCCTAGGCTTCATTTCGAAAGGGTGGCCCCAGATTCGTTCTCCACCAAGTTTACTTCACGGCCTGGTCGATGGCGTCGTGGACGATGCTGGGTTTGAGGGCGGTGGGGAGGACGATCGGGGGCTTGGCCTGATCGGCGGGGTAGACGAGGACGAGGGGGACGCCGGCGCGTTGGTATTTGCGGAGTTCGAGGGCAATGTCGTCGCGGACGAGGGTGTTGTCGGCGATGAGGGTGACGAAATCGGCTTCTTTTAGTTTGTGGCGGGTGGATTCGACGTCGATGGCGATGTTCTTGTTGGCCTTGCAGGTCTGGCACCAGTCGGCGGTGAAGTCGACGAGCACGGGATGGCCGTCCGCGCGGGCCTGGTCGATGGCGGCCTGGCTCCACGGTTGCCAGTTGATCTTGTTCGAGTCGGGATCGTTGTTGGTCATGGTCGCAACCGTGCCGACGGCGGGTGGAGTGGGATTGCGCCAGTTGAGTTTCTTTTCCAAGGCAAAGGCATAGCCGCTGATCAGGAAGGTCAGACTGAAGAACATGGCGAGGCCCTTGCGCTTGGAGCCGCGTTGAACAAATTCGCCCCAGATCCAGACGGCGAGGGAGATCATGACCAGGAAGAGTCCGAGCCAAAGGACGCCGTCGCGGCCGAAGCGGCGGGTGGAGACCCAGAGCAGCCACATGGCGGTGGCGAGCATGGGGAAGCCCATGGCGGTCTTGAAGCCGACCATCCAGTTGCCGGGCTTGGGCAGGAAGCGCAGCCAGTTGGGTTTCATGCTCAGGATGAGATAGGGCACGGCCAGTCCGGCTCCGACGGTCAGGAACATGGTGACGATGATCGACGGCGGTTGCAGGAAGGCGAAGCCGAGTGCGGGCGCAAGGAAGGGTGCGGTGCAGGGAGTGGCCAAGGCGGTGGCGAGGACGCCGTTGAAGAAGGCGCCAGCTGGTCCGTGCTTGGAGGCGAGCGAGCTGGCGGCGGTCATGGCGTTGCCGCTCAGGGTGACTTCGAAGACTCCGAAAAGGTTCAGCGCCACCAGGGTTACGAGCGTGATCATGGTGACGAGGAAGACGGGGTTGCCGAACTGCATTCCCCAGCTGGCAATGTTGCCGGCCTTCTGCACGGCGATGACCATCAGGGCCATGACGAGGAAGGAGACGAGCACGCCGATGCAATAGACGAAGCCGAGCTTCTTCACCTGCGCGGGTTCCTCTTTGCTCTGGTTCACGAAACCAAAAATTTTCAGGGAGATGACCGGCAGAACGCAGGGCATTATGTTGAGAATGAGTCCGCCGAGAAAGGCGAGGCTGAGCCAGTAGAGCAGGGGGCGATCAGTCTCGCTGGCAACCGCGGGACCGCCGGCGGCCGCAGCGGCTTCAATCGTCTCAATCGGGATGGTGGCTTCGAAGGCCTTGCGTTCTGAATGCGGTCCGACAACGAACATGCCGCGGACCTCGGTCGGCCATTCGCCGCTGTTCAAAGTGACGATCTTGCGGAGACGGACCTGGTTGGTGCCGGCATCCAAGGTCTCGGTTTCCGGATCCACTTTCCATCCATCGGACGGTTCGTAACTGTAGAAATCCACGTCAGTGGCGGAGGTCGTCCATTCCACGGTGAGGGCGCGTTGATTGGTGGAGACTTCGCCATCCCAGTAAGCACGTGGCGCGGGATCGGCGGTTTGCGGAGTCAAGGTGCGCCAACGATCGATTTCAGTTCTGTCGGCGGAAGGTTCGGCTTCATCCCCGACAGTCAATTCAACGGTGAGCGTCTTGTCCTGTTGTACGCAGCTGCTGTCGGTTTCGCATTCCAGCCATTTGAGCTTCAGTTTGAGTTCGTGGGTGCCCTTGGCGACCGAATCCGTAAGCTTGATGGGAATCAGGATCCCGACGCCGCCTTCGAATTCGTAGCTGTAGTCGGTTCCACCTAGAGTGGTCGTCCTGGGGTAGCCCTTCTTTTCAGGAACGGGCCATTGCTGCGCGGCGACGTCGGCGGTGATGCCTTCCGGGAGTTCGAAATCGAAGGTGGGTGGCAACCCGAAACTGCTGCCGGGGTTGCGCCAATAGGTGTGCCAGTTGTCGGCGATCTTGAAGACGACCATGGCGGTGATGGTGGAACCGGGTTTGGCGACCTTGGCGTTGAGTTGCAGCGAAGGATTGGCCTTGGGCCCGCCGAAAGAGCCGATGCCGAAGGTGTTCGAAATCTTTGCGCCGAGAGAGCTCAACGTGGTTTTCGCGGGTGGTGGCGGGGGAGCGGATGCCTGAATGCGGGTGGAGACTTCGATGCCAGAAGGATGTTTCGGGTTTTCGCCGAGGTTTACGATCAGGCCGGTGATTTCGGTCGGCCAATTTCCCTCGGTGAGGGTCAGGGTCTTGCGGACGCGGATGCGACCGTCGGTGTTCGACACGCGTTCGGTCCGGGGATTGATCTGCCAGGAAGTAAGATCGAAGTGGTAGGCGTAGAAGTCGTTCCGTTTGCCGGTCGCGGGCCATTCGAGAATCAGTTTGCGTTCCTTGTCGGCATTGACCGGGCCGTCCCACCACGCGGTAAGCTTCGTGTCGGAGTCGGTCTTGGGCAGTTGGGCTTTCGCCGTTTGGAACACCTCGCCATCGACACCTTGCACGGGCTGTTCGCCGATGATGAGCTTGGCAGCGACACTGCCCTTTCCGGGAACGCAGGCACCTTCGTTTTCGCATTCGAGCCAGTTGAGGTCGGCCTTGATGAGATGCTCGCCGGGTTTGATTTTAGCCGCGATGGTCAACGGCACAAGCAACACGGCCTCACCGGAATACTCGTAACCGCCGAGGTCGAAGCTGAAGGACTTGTGCGGTACGGGCCAGTGGATGGTGCCGGCGGTGATGCCGGACGGGAGTTTCCAGTCGATTTCGGTGGCCTTGCCGATTTCACCGGGGTTGCGCCAATAGGTGTGCCAGTTCTTGGCCATCTTCAGGCGGACGCCGGCGAGGATGGTGGAGCCGGGTTTGGCCGTGCTGTGATCGAGCAGGAGATCCGCCTTGGTCTGGACGGAAAAGCCGTTGAATTGCGCGCGGCCCGCCGGGGCGAGCGCGAAGGCGCAGAGGAGCAAGATCAACGGTGGCAGAAGTCGTTTCATCAATGAGGAGATGCTGTGGCGTTCGGTTTATTCTGGAAAACTAAATCGGGCTGCTGCGGCTGTAGTCTCGGATGCGAAACTTCGATGAGTGTTCAAACAATCTTGCGTCCGCTGACCCGTGGCTCCCGGTGGCTTCGAACGGTATTCGAAGCCTTTGATTCGATTGGCAATCGAATCTACGGACGGCTGACGGTAGGGAGATGTTTGATCGTTGGGAAGTGGCAAGGCCCCAAAATGTCGCAATGGTGATTATGATTAGGATTGGGATATGTCACGGGCTAATGGATTGGCTTGGAAGGGCTTATGAAAAATGGAATTGCTAGGGATCCGGCTTTCCGACTACCGTTTGACCTCCAGCCGAAGAAGGTTCGATTTATGTATTTTGGTGCCGATTATTATCCGGAACATTGGGTTTTTCCGTTCGATGGGAGTGAGGAGGAGCCGGAATCGCGTTGGGAGATTGATGCGCAATTGATGGCGCAGGCAGGGATGAATGTCGTCCGCATAGGGGAATTCTCCTGGGGACTTTGCGAGCCGGAGGAGGGCAAATACGAGTTTGACTGGATCAAACGCGCGATGGACGCGTTTTCCCAGCATGGGGTGAAAATAGTGATGGCTACCCCGACGGCCGCGCCGCCGGTGTGGTTGAGCCTCAAGCATCCCGAGATTCTTCCGCTGGACGCGAACGGCCAGCCGCGGCAGTTCGGCACGCGTCGCGCCTATAGCACCAACAGCGATGTCTATTGGGATTTTTCCAAGAAAATCGTCACCAAGCTGGCCGAAGCGGTGGGCGATCACGCGGATCTGGTTGCCTGGCAGATCGACAACGGCATCGGGCGTCACAATACCGAGTTTTCCTACAATCCGGAAACCAAGAAGGATTGGGTCGAGTGGCTGAAGGCCAAATACGGCGAGATCGACAACCTGAACACCATGATGGGCCTGCGCTTCTGGGGGCAGATTGTTTCGGATTGGGATCAGGTGCCGATGCCGGGCAACGCGCCGGCACCGCACAACCCGGCGTTGATCACGGATTGGAAGCGGTTTTCCAGTGATACGTCGGTGGCGTTCATTCGCATGCAGGCGGAAATTCTGCGGGAAGCGACGCCGAACATTCCGGTGACCACGACGATTCGTCCTTATGCCACGCAGATCGATGACTTCGATCTGGCGGGTGAAATTGATTTCGTTTCGTTGGACAGCGAGCCGACCGTGGAAGCGGACGCCTGGAAGTCGGCGATGAACCTCGACATCGCCCGTTCACTCAAGAAGGACGAGGAGGCAGAAGGTTTCTGGGTGATGGAACAGAAGGCCGGCCACGTGAGCTATGGCGAAGCGAACTCGTTGATTCGTCCCGGCGTGGCGAGGTTGTTCGCGTATCAGCTGCTGTCACGTGGCGCGACGGGGATTCTCTATTTCTACTGGCGTCCGCCGCGGATCGGTCCGGAGAAGTTTTACGGTGGCATCCTTACTCACGACGGAACGGGTGAGAACCGGATGTATGACGAGATTCTGCAACTCGGCGAAGAGATGCAGCAGATCGCCCCGTCCTTGGCGGGCACGCAGGTGTTCCCGGAAACGGCCATCATGATCAGCCAGGACAATGATTGGGCGCAGGATCAGCCCATGCGTCCGAACCGCTACTTCAATCAGCGGGATCATGTCTCGATGTATTACAAGGCATTCCACGACAAGAACATTCCCGTGGATTTTGTGCGTCCCGGTGAGGACTTGAGCAGTTACCGGCTCGTGGTCATTCCGTCGTTGCATTCGCTCGCCGGTGAGGATGCCGATCTGATCAAGGAATACGTGAACTCCGGCGGCACGGTGGTCGGCACGTTCAACACCGGCCTGGTCAATGAAGGCCACATTGCACCGATCAACGGCATTCCCTACGAGATGACCGATTTGTTCGGTCTCGAAGTGACCGAGTTCGATCCGATGCAGCCCGGGCAGGAGAATCACCTGACGTTCAAGGGCAACTTTCAGACGACCGCATTGCATCCGGCACATGTCTGGTGCGACGTCATCGAACCGTTGGAGTGCGAGGTCATCGGCACCTATGCGCTGGACTTCTACTACGGCAAGCCGGCCATGACGATGAATGCCTATGGTGACGGTCGTGCGATCTATATTGGCACGCAGAGTCACGAAGATTTCTACTCCGACCTGGTCACGTGGTTGCGCAATCTGGTTGGTGTGCCCGCTCTCCTGCGCGTCCCTGATCAGATCGAAGTCTCCATGCGACAGCGCAGCGACTATCGGCTATACTTCCTCATCAACCACCACGACGCCCCGTGTCACGTGCAGTTCTACAAGCCCGTCCACAACATGATGGAGGACGCGGAAATTACCGGTGGTTACGACATCCCGGCGCACGGGGTCTTGATCATCGATGAAGAAGTCTCCAGCTAGGAACCGCTACGCATCGAGCAATCTCGACGAAGATGTTGCCCGGCGCCGGACCTTGGCTGCTTGGCGAGGGGTTGATGTCGAACCATTGCGTGTGGCCCGGGAAGACAGTTCCGTCGCCTTGGCTAAGCTCGTTCCCGGAGTGCTCAACGAACTGGGTCTGGACCGCAAGCGCCACGAAGCGGAAATCGAAAAGGTCTGGAACCATACGCTCGATCCCGTCATCACCGAACATGCCCAACCGACCGGCATCAACAAGGGCACGCTCTTTGTGAGTGTCGACAGCAGCGTGTGGCTTTCCGAACTTGTTCGTTATCGTCGCCGCGAAATCCTCCAGCGCCTGCAACACAGTTTCGGTTCGGACATGATCAAGAAGATCAGTTTCCGGGTGGGTTGAGTCAGTCGGGATTGGCGGGAGCCACTCCGTCGGTTCCGGTCTTGGCGGAGCCTGACCATTACCCACATCTTCGTAGAAACGGGTGGATCGGCTTCATTTTCTTCCAACTCGGCCTCGAATCAGATCGCAATCACAACCTGTTGGAGTCGCGTAGCGACGGTTCATGGATAGCCGTGGGTTTCAACCCACGTAAGACGAGCGAACAATTCGGCGTCGCGCAGCGACCGCTCACCACGGCTTCCAAGAAACCAGAGCGGTCACTATGTGACGCTTGGGATTGTTGATCCGAAACCGTGGGTTGAAACTCACGGCTCTTCCCTGTTCGTCGCACGGCTCGTCACTCGCTCACACCGGAAGATGTGGTTAACAGTCAGGACGGAGCGATGCCGTTCAAACCAGGCGTTCGCTAGTCCTGCAGTGATTCTAGGACTTCCGGATCGCGGACATCCACCCATCGTCCGCCGATCTCAAGGCCGGCGATGGTGTGGTCGTTTTCGACCAGCGCGGTGATCGCGTCGGTGAGTTCGTATTCGCCGCGCGGGGATTTCTCCAGTTTGGCGGTGAACTCGAAGAGGACGGGTTTGAACATGTAGATGCCGGCGTTGTACCAGGCCGGATCGCCTTCTTTCAGCAATCCCTTCTCTTTCAACTCGGCAATCTGTTCGTCGCTCGGTTTTTCAACCAGGCTGTTGAGCGTGAAGTCGTCGTTGAAGAGCAGAATGCCACCCTTCTTCACGTCTTCGCCCTTGGTGACCGTGACGAGCCCGCCGAAATCATCTTCGCCGAAGCGCTTTACCATGTCGGTATAGGTTTCGCCCTTCACCAGAATGTCGCCGTAGGTCAGCAGCAGGGAATCGTCACCGACAAAATCTTTCGCCAGTTCCGGCGCCTTGCCGGTTCCGTCCTGAACTTCCTGCACCACGTAGGCGATCTTGGCGCCGAATGCGGAGCCGTCACCGAAGTGACCTTCAATGACTTCCTTCTTCCAACCGACGATGATGCAGATTTCGGAAATACCAGCGGCTACGAGGCCTTCGACGATGTGTTGCAGGATCGGTTTGTCCTGCACCAAGAGCATGGGCTTGGGGATTTCGGCGGTGAGTTCCCGCATGCGGGTGCCTTTTCCGGCGGCAAGAATGACTGCTTTCATGAGTGTGGTTGAACGATGAAAGAGTTAAAGGGTTGAACGGTCTTTCGGGCGCGATCCTAGCTTGGTCAGGCGGATTGCAAAAGTGAAGTTCCGGTCATTTCTTCAGGTTTCTCCAGTCCGAGCATGTCCAACAGGGTAGGGGACACGTCGGCAAGAATGCCGCCATTGAGTTTCACGGAATCTTTGTCTGCGCCGTAATAGAAGATGTGAACCAGGTTGGTGGTGTGGGCGGTGTGCGGTTTGCCGGTGGTGGTGTCGATCATCTGTTCGGCGTTGCCGTGATCGGCGGTCACCAGCGCGGCGCCACCGGCGTCCTTGACGGCGTCCAATACGCGGCCGACGCAGGCATCAGTCGTTTCGACCGCCTTCATCGTCGCCGGAATGCTGCCGGTGTGGCCGACCATGTCCGGATTGGCGAAGTTGATGATGACCATGTCCGGTTCGCCAGAGCGGATAGCGTCGCAGATACCGCTGGTGACACCTTCGGCGCTCATCTCCGGTTGCAGATCGTAGGTGGCGACCTTGGGGGAAGCGACCAACGCGCGTTCTTCCTGTTCGTTGGGCTGCTCGATGCCGCCATTGAAGAAGAAGGTGACATGCGGATACTTCTCCGTTTCCGCCGTGCGAATCTGCTTCAATCCCTTTGACGCCGTGTATTCGCCCAAGGTGTTGGTCATCGGGCGCGGAGGGAACGCAATCGGCAGACCGAATTCCTTGGCGTAGGTCGTGTAGCAGACGTAGTTGAGCTTCGGCCAATGCTTGCGTTCGAAGCCGTCAAAATCCTCGAGCATGAGCGCGCGGGTGATTTCGCGCACGCGATCGGAGCGGAAGTTGAAACAGATCACGCCGTCGCCATCATTCATCAACGGTCCGTCGTTGGACCCGATCACGGTGGCGGGAATGAACTCGTCCGTCTGGTCTTCGCCATACCAGGTTTTCATGGCTTCAACGGGATCGGCCATCTCCCGGCCTTCACCATTCACGATCAGGTTGAAACCCTGCTCGACGCGTTCCCAGCGGTTGTCACGGTCCATGATGAAATAGCGACCGACGATCGTGGCAATCCGGCCGACGCCAACCTCGGCAATCGTGTCCTGCAGCTTTTGAATGTAGCCCTCTCCACCGTGCGGTGACGTGTCGCGTCCATCCATGAAACAGTGGATGACCACGTCTTCGAGGCCGTTGTGCTTGGCCATGGCGAGCAGCGGTCCGATGTGGTCCTGGTGGCTGTGCACGCCGCCGTCCGAAACGAGTCCCATCAGGTGAAAGCGTTTGCCCGATCCCTTGCATTTCTGCATCACGTCGAGCATCGCCTCGTTCTTCTCGAATTCCCCGTCACGGATCTGTTTGGAGATGTGGGTGAGATCCTGATAAACGATGCGGCCGGCACCCAGATTGAGGTGGCCAACCTCGGAATTTCCCATCTGTCCGTCCGGCAGACCGACCGCTTCACCGCTGCAGGTGAGGAACGCGGTCGGATAGTTTGCCTCCAAATCGTCTTGCACGGGCGTATTGGCCATGAGGGTCGCATTCCCTTCCGCTTCCTTGCCGGCCTCGCCGGTTTCGCTCCATCCCCATCCGTCACGGATGATCAACACCACGGGTCTTTTCTTCAATTCCATCGCAAAAATACTGTTTTATCGACATCCCGGCTGGATCCGGGAGCGCGGATACTGCTGAGAAGGCGAGGGAGCGTCAACGGGTTTCCCTGTCGGCCAGGAATCTTGGTAAAGCTGGCGATTGGCCGGCATTCGCTCATCAGACCCATGGAGGGCATCGCTCCGTCAATGCTGGTTTCGGTATCGAAATGTCACCGCCACCGCAGCGGACCCGACGGAGTGGGCCTCTCCAAAGGTAGCAGCGGGAGTTAAGGGTCACGCTGTGTGGTCGCGGCTGATTCAGACACTCACTCCGACCTGCGGTTTTGTAATGAATGGCGAAATTGATTGGGTTTACACGCCAGAATGGGCTTACGCTACCCGCCCAAGCCGCCAAGTCGGCGAGGATGCAGATTTCCCCAAATCCGGGCTTGCGTTCAAAAATGCCGATGCCTAATCTCCCCGTCCTTTTTCGGGAGTTGCGGAAATACGCGGCCAATGGTGGCCGTCATTCGCAACCCGATACGGAAGCAAGACTATGGTTAAAATTCGCTTGAAGCGCATGGGTTCCAAAAACCGCCCCGCCTACCGCGTGGTGGTGGCTGACAGCCGTAGTCCTCGCGATGGCAAATGCATCGAGGAAATCGGCACTTATGCCCCGATGCAGAAGGGTGACAACTACTCCCTGAAGCTCGACCGCGTGGATTACTGGCTCGGAGTTGGCGCTCAGCCCAGCGACACCGTCCGCTCCTTCATCAAGAAGGCGCGCAAGGCCGCTGCAGCTGAGGAAACCGCCGCCGCCTGATCGGCATGGAAGACTTTTTGAATTTTGTGGTGAAGCGGCTCGTGGATCGCCCCGACGCCGTTTCCATTGCGCCCGTCGACAACGGGAAGCAGACGGTTTACGAACTCCGGATGCATCCCACCGACATGGGCAAGGTGATCGGGCGACACGGTGCGACGATCAATGCGATCCGCACTCTGGTGCAGGCGGGCAGTGCCAAGAAAGGCATTCGCTGCTCGCTCGAAGTGGTGGACGAAGCCCACACCGAAGAGGGCTGAAACGCCCCTTCAACGCACGGCGATGAAAATCGATGTGCTGACACTTTTTCCCGCCATGTTTGCGGGTCCGCTCGACGAGAGCATCGTCAAGCGCGCGCGGCAGGCGGGTTTGTTGGATCTCACGATCCATGACTTGCGGGATTATACCCACGACCGGCATCGCACGGTGGACGATCGTCCGTTTGGCGGTGGACCGGGAATGGTGTTGAAGCCCGAACCGATCTTTGAAGCAGTAGAAGCGCTCGCAGGTGAGCGCACCCGGGTCACGCTGATGACACCGCAGGGCCGACCGTTCAAACAGGCGGTCGCCCGCGAACTTGCCGGGTACGATCACCTGCTTTTGATCTGCGGGAGCTATGAGGGATTCGATGAACGGGTCCGCGAGCATCTCGCACATGATGAGATCTCCATCGGGGATTTCGTCCTGACCAACGGAGCGTTGCCCGCGATGGTCATCGTCGATGCGGTGACCCGGCTGATACCGGGAGCCCTCGGTGATGACGAAAGCGCGAGTGACGAATCGTTCAGCAACGGACAGCTCGAGTATCCGCAATATACGCGGCCGGCCGAGTTCCGGGGCTGGGAAGTTCCGGAAGTATTGCTCTCGGGCCATCACGCCGAGATCGAGAAATGGCGGCGACAACAGAGCGTGGAACGCACGAAAAAAAGAAGACCAGATTTGCTGGAAGGCGACGAATGACGCCCTCCGAACCAACAGAAAGACAAGAAAATGAACCAGGCATTGATTGACAAGATTCACGGCGAACAGATTCGCCAGAAAGACGCTGACTTCGCGGTTGGCGACAGCGTTCGCGTTCACACCAAGGTTGTGGAAGGTGACAAGGAACGCATCCAGGTTTTCGCAGGAATCGTCATCGGCCGTCATGGCCGCGGTCTTAATGAGACCTTCACCGTGCGTCGCATCAGCTACGGTGAAGGCGTCGAGCGCGTCTTCCCGTTGCAGTCCCCCCGCATCGACAAGGTCACCGTCGAGCGCCGTGGCAAGGTCCGGCGCTCCCGCCTGAACTACCTCCGCGACCGTATCGGCAAAGCTGCCATGGCTGTGAAGGAAAAGGACGCCGGCAAGAAGGGCAAAAAGAAGAAGGCCAAGAAGTAAGCAGGCTGATCAATCTGTTTTCGAAAGCAGCGAGGCGTCCGCTTCGCTGCTTTTTCTTGTTCAGGGCATCCAGTCCCAGCGCCAGCGATCCATGACTCTCTCCCCACCTAGTCAGGGACTGCTGGTGCTGGGTGCGTCCGGTTCTCGGGGAAAGACGTTGGCTTGGAGATTGACGCTGCGAATCCGCCGTCATAACAATCGCCGCTCAATCCCGGCCATTTAAGTATGAGCAACGAACAGAATACTCCCGTTTACCAGCCGCCCGCGAACGACAACGCCCACATCAAGTCACTCGACGAATACCAGGCGCTCTACGAGAAATCGATCAATGATCCCGATGCGTTCTGGACGGAGCGTGCGGAAAAGCTGACCTGGACGAAGCGCTGGGACAAGTTGCAGGAATGGGACTACAACACGGTCGACATCAAGTGGTTCCTCGGGGGCAAGATCAACGCCTGTTACAACTGCGTGGATCGTCACGTGGACGAAGGTCGGGGAGATCAGGTGGCCATTCTCTGGGAGGGGAATGATCCGTCGGAGAGTCGTGCCATTACCTACAGCGATCTTCAGGCCCAGGTGCAACGGGCGGCCAATGCGCTCAAGAATCTCGGCATCGAAAAAGGCGATCGCGTCTGCATCTACATGCAGATGATTCCGGAGCTCGCCGTGACAGTCTTGGCCTGTGCGCGGATCGGAGCAGTTCACTCGGTCGTCTTTGGAGCGTTCACGGCGGACAGCCTGGTCACCCGCATCAACGATTCCGGCTGCAAGGCCATCATCACGCAGGACACCGGTGTTCGCGGCACCAAGCAGGACATCCCGATGAAGGCCAACGCCGACAAGGCTGTTGTCAACACTCCGACGGTGGAGAAGATTCTCGTGGTGAAACGCACGGGTAGCGAGGTCGACATGACGGAAGGACGTGACCACTGGTGGCACGAGTCATGCGAGGCCGCCGATACGGTTTGTCCGCCGGCCGAGCAGGATGCGGAAGATCCGTTGTTCATCCTCTACACATCCGGCTCCACCGGAAAGCCCAAGGGCGTGATGCATACCACGGCCGGTTACCTGGTCTATGCCGCGACGACGCATCATTACATTTTTGATTATCAGCCGGGTGACATCTACTGGTGCACGGCTGATGTCGGTTGGATCACCGGCCACTCCTACATCATCTACGGACCGCTCGCCAACGGGGCGACGACGATGATGTATGAAGGTGTGCCGAACTATCCCGACTTCGGACGCTTCTGGCAGATCTGCGCCAAGCACAAGGTCAATCAGTTCTACACCGCGCCGACCGCATTGCGCGCCCTGATGAAGGAAGGCGACAAGTGGCCCAACGAACATGATCTCTCCAGTCTGCGCATTCTTGGTACGGTCGGTGAACCGATCAAGGAGCCGGAATGGAACTGGTATTACAAGGTCGTCGGCAAGGAACGTTGCCCGATCGTGGATACCTGGTGGCAGACCGAGACCGGTGGTGTGCTCATTACCCCGCTGCCGCATGCAACCCCGACCAAACCGGGTTCAGCCACACTTCCCTTCTTCGGAGTTCAACCTGAAATTGTTGATGAGAACGGCAAGCCGCTCGAAGGCAACGACGTTCGCGGTGCACTCTGCCTCAAGGCCAGTTGGCCCGGTCAGATGCGCACGGTCTTTGGAGATCACCAGCGCTTCATCGACACCTACTTCAGCGCCTTCAAGGGCAAGTATTTCACCGGTGACGGTTGCTGGCGCGACGGTGACGGCTATTACTGGATCACTGGCCGCATGGACGATGTGATTATTGTTTCCGGTCACAACATTGGCACCGCCGAAATCGAAGGTGCCATTGGTGGTCACTCGGCGGTGGCGGAAGCTGCGGTCGTCGGTTACCCGCACGACATCAAGGGCAATGCTATCTACGCCTACGTGACGCTGAAGACCGGCGAAGAGCCGAGCGACGAGAAAAAGAAGGAAATCGTTCTCCAAGTCCGACAAGCGATCGGTCCTCATGCTGCGCCCGAGAAGATCCAGTTTTCCGAAGGCCTGCCCAAGACCCGCTCCGGAAAAATCATGCGCCGGATCCTGCGCAAGATCGCCGAAGGCGATGTCGACAATCTGGGTGATACCTCGACATTGGCGGATCCCTCGGTTGTCGAGTCATTGGTCAGCGGCCGCATCCAGTAAGTCTCCCGATCGAGATTATACCCAATGGAGGTCATCGCTCCGTCGATGCCGCCGGCAGGGTGTAGCCTGCCGGATGGGTAGAACTCGGAATCGACGGAGCGATTCCCTCCAATCCGCCAAAGGCCGTCCCTACGCCAATACTTCCCTTATCACCCGCGCGGGTTCAACACCGGTGAGGCGCATGTCCAATCCTTGGAACTGCACGGCGAATTTCTTGGGATCGAGACCGAGGAGGTGAAGCATGGTGGCGTGTAGATCGCGGACGTGGACGACGTTTTCGACGGAGTTGTAGCCGAGTTCATCGGTGTTGCC
The DNA here is from genome assembly GCA_038154405.1 of Verrucomicrobiales bacterium. Lineage (GTDB taxonomy): Bacteria > Verrucomicrobiota > Verrucomicrobiia > Limisphaerales > JAYPXF01. The sequence continues at coordinate 17,878 of JAYPXF010000076.1, forward strand.
GTAGCTGGTGCCGCCGCGGATGCCGCCGCCGGCCATCCACATGGAAAAGCCCTTGATGTGATGATCACGTCCGGCGCCGCCCTTGCCCTGGAACATCGGCGTGCGACCGAATTCACCGCCCCAGATCACGAGCGTCTCGTCGAGCATGCCGCGTTGTTTGAGATCTCGGATCAGCGCGAAGGCGGGTTGATCGGTGAGGCCGCAGCAGATGTTCATGTAGTTCACCAAGCCGCCATGATGATCCCAGCCACGATGATAAAGATGGATGAATCGGACTCCGCGTTCCGCAAGGCGGCGGGCGAGCAGGCAGTTGGAGGCGAAGGATCCGTCGCCCGGCTTGGCGCCGTAGGCATCGAGGACGTGCTTGGGTTCATTGGAGAGATCCATCAGTTCCGGTACGGACATCTGCATGCGGTAGGCCATCTCGTAGGCGGCGACCCGTGTGTCGATCTCGGGATTGCGGACCTTCTGATTGCGATGACGATTGAGCGCCTGGACGGCATCCACCACACGGCGTTGTCCTTCGCTGCTGACGCCTTTCGGATTGCGGACGTAGTAGACGGGATCGCCGGAGGAATTGAACTGCACGCCCTGGAAGCGGCTGGGCAGGAATCCGGATCCCCATTGGCGCGAAGCGATAGGTTGTGGATTGCGTCCCCCCGTGCTGCTGAGGACGACAAAACCGGGCAGATCGGAGCTTTCGCTGCCCAGACCGTAATTCACCCACGAACCCATGGATGGACGGCCGCTGATGGCCGTGCCGGTGTTCATGAAAGTGTGTGCAGGGTCGTGGTTGATCTGCTCGGTGACCATCGATTTGATGACGCAGATGTCGTCCGCCATTTTCTGATGCCACGGCAGGAAATCGGAAATGGTCTGCCCGCCCTGACCGTATTGTCCGAACTTGGTCAGGTGCCCCTGCACCTTGAGCGCCTGCCCTTGCAACTGGGCGATCGGCTGACCCTTGGTATAGGTTTCCGGCATGGGGTGCCCATTGATTTCGTCCAGTTTCGGCTTGTAGTCAAAAGTCTCCAAATGGGATGGACCGCCGGCCATGCAGAGAAAGATCACGCGTTTGGCCTTGCCGAAGAGGTGGGGCGTGTCTGTGCGTCCGGGTTCCAGCGCGGTCGTCCGGTTGGCGGCGAGTGACGCAAAGGCTGCGGAGCCCAGCGAAAGCCCGCCCTGACCGAGAAAAGTCCGACGATTGACGGCGTTGGCGAGATCAAATTGCGTGTTCATTGCTGATTCGGGAGATTGTTGATGACGACGAGGGTGTTCAGGAGGCAGGCCATGCCGTTCAGAACGATGATAAGTATGCAGAGCATCTTGGTTAGCCGGGGCACCAACAGTGTGAGCGCCCAGACGGCGAACAGTTGCGAGGTCTTGCCGATGATCGGGCCGAGAATGATGCCGAACGAATAGGCCATGGACCGCACGATCAGGTTGAGCTCAATCTGGGGTCCAACGAGTTTCATGAACCAGATCGTGGACGCGACATCGAGCACGGCCGTCAGGATCACCCAGTCCGTGTAGGCGCGGTATTCGCCGAACAACAGACGGCTGTTTGCCTTCAGATCGATTTCGGTGTCGAGAATGACCATGGCGGGCGGATAAAGATAAAACGTCAGTTCCGGGTGATGGTTTCGTGCAGATTCAAGATCGTCCGCGCAACCGTGGTCCAGGCGGCGAGCTGAATTGGGTCAAGGTCCGCCGGTGTTTTGGAGAGACCGGTGGCGATCAATTCTTTGGCGGTCTCGGGTGCCTGACGATATTCCGAGCGGGCGGCGATGAGCAGATCGGTCAACTTCCCGCGTTCCCAGGCATCCGGCGTGCGGCACAAGGCTTCGCGAAAGGCGAATCCGATTCTCGCGTAGTTGGAATGGCCGCCTTCACGTAGAATGCGGGTGGCAAATCCGCGCGCTGCTTCCACGAAGGTCGGATCGTTGAGCAAGGTCAGTGCGGCCGTGGGGGTGTTGGAGCGAGGGCGTTGGGCGACGCATTCCTCGCGGCTGGGAGCGTCCATGGCCTTCAGCATGGGATGGAGGAACTGCCGCTGCCAATGCATGTAAACCCCGCGCCGCCATTGCCGGTCATCGACGTCGGATCGATACTTGCGCGTGGGAAAGTTCAGGTGCCGGTAGTATCCGGCCGGTTGATAGGGTCTCACCGAGGGACCGCCCAGATCGCGCTTGAGCAATCCCGAAACGGCGAGCGCGGCGTCGCGGACCATTTCGGCGTCGATGCGGTAGCGCGCCTGACGGGCAAACAGGCGGTTGAGCGGATCCCGTTCCAGTGCCGCTTCGCTCGCGAAGGACGACTGCCGGTAAGCGCGGGACATCACGATCTGCTTGAGGGCGCGTTTGACGTCCCAGCCGTTCTCCATGAAATCAACGGCCAGGTTGTCGAGCAGCTTGGGATGAGTGGGCGGTTCGCCCTGTCCACCAAAGTCGTCGAGATCGCCTGCGATGCCGACGCCGAACAGGAGATACCAGAAACGGTTGGCCATGACGCGGGCGGTGAGACCACCGGCACCTTCTTTCGAATCCACCAACCAGTTCGCAAGGTCGAGTCGGGTGGAACGTTTGCCGGGCGCGCCGATGGCTCCCATGAATTCCGGAATGGCCGGTTGCACGATTTCGCCGCTGTCATCCAGCCAGTTGCCACGCGGGAGAATGCGGATGGTGCGCGGCTCCGTGGCAAGGGTCACCATGGTCTTGGGCGTGCGCATGGACAGGACGGTCAATTCGGCCTGTAGCGGCTTGAGTTTGGCGGTGAGCGCCTTCTTCTTGTTGGCGTCCTTCTCCTTCTTGAGCGTGGCGTTGAGGCGGGCGACCTCCTTTTCCAGCACGGAGCGCCGTTTGCGGTCCGCTTCGGAACCGGTGATGATTTCGGGCGGGCGCGGGGAAGGCAGGGAATTGAAATTCAAGCCGCGCCGCCGACCGGGATTCAAGTGCGCGTTCTCATCGACGTCCGCAAAAAAGGCGACCAACGAATAGAAATCCTTCGCGGTGATCGGGTCATACTTGTGATCGTGGCACTGGGCGCAGCCGACGGTGGCCCCCATCCATACGGAAGAGAAATTACGGATGCGATCGGCGGCGTAGATGGCGAGGTATTCCTTCTCCTGGACGCCGCCCTCGTGCGAGGTCTGCAGGAGTCGGTTGTAACCGGTGGCGATGCGTTGCTCCATGGTGGGTTTCTCCAACAGATCGCCGGCCAGCTGTTCGCGGGTGAATTCGTCGAACGGCTTGTTGCGGTTGAACGAATCGATGATGTAGTTGCGATACGGTGCAATCGCGTGGGTCTGATCGCCGTGATAACCGACCGTGTCGGCGTAGCGAACAAGGTCGAGCCAATACATCGCCAGCCGTTCACCGAAATGTTTGGAGGCAAGCAATCGATCGACCTGCTTCTCGTAAGCCTTGGGATCCTTGCTGTTCCGAAATGCGTGCGCTTCCGCCGGTGCGGGTGGCAGACCGGTCAGGTCAAAACTCAGGCGCCGGATCAACGTGATGCGATCGGCGTCCGCCGACGGCTTGAGCCCTTCCGCATCGAGGCGCGCCATGATGAACCGGTCGATCCAATGGGATGACCAAGCGGGGTTGCTCACTTTGGGTGAGGCATGTTTCGTCGGTGGGATGTAGGCCCAGTATTCGTCATATTCTGCGCCCTGTTCGATCCAACGCTTCAGCAGATCGATCTCCGTCGAGGTCAGTTGCTTCCCTGATTCCGGTGGAGGCATGCGGTCATCGTGGTCGGAAGTCAGGATCCGTTTTATGAACTCGCCGACATCCGGTTTGCCCGGGACGATCACTTCTTTCTTGGCCGCGGCCTCCACGTCGAGGCGCAGGCCCGCCTTGCGCTCGTGCTTGTCCGGGCCGTGACAGAAGAAACACTTGTCGGACAAGACCGGCCGCACGTCGCGATTGAAATCAATCCGCTTGGCTGCCGGAGCGAGAACCGGCAGCAGGGTGCACAGGATCAGAATTCGCAAAGCCATTGACTCGAATTTAAGCCCGACATCGGTGTCTTGCCAAATCGAGAAGTGCCCATCACTGACCAATTCTTTGATTCGATTTCGTTCGGTCGAGTGCTGCCCGGCTGTGGCTTCGATTGCCACTCGAAGCCGTTGCGACGGATGATTCGGTTGGCAACCGAATCTACGAGTGGCGATTGGCGACATTCGTTTCTTCAATCGATCCATCGGGACAGAATTTCCCGAGCGGGACAGGCGTGTCACACGTATCCGACTGTAGTTGTCTCAGAATGCCGGTTTCTTGCCGTTTGTAACGCCGTTTTGCTGGCACGCGGCATGCAATGGATGAAACCGATCCTGCGTTGGCAGGTCATAGTTGAGACAATGTTTTTACTCATCATACTTGGAACCTTCGCGATCTCGTTCTGGGCCTCCTCGAAGGTCAAGAGCAACTACCACCGCTATTCACAGATGCTCGCCAGTTCGGGAATGACCGGAGCGCAGGCAGCGGCGCTGATCTTGCAGCGGGCAGGGATTTACGATGTCGAGGTCCGCTCGCAACGCGGTGAATTGACAGATCACTACGATCCGAGCCGCAAGCACTTGGTGCTATCAGATGCGAACTTCCACGGTAGATCTGTGGCGGCTCTCGGCATTGCCGCGCATGAAGCAGGTCATGCGATTCAACATGCACGGGCGTATGCGCCGTTGCACATGCGATCCGCGGCCGTGGGGATCACGAATGTTGCCAGTTCGATGGTGTTCTGGCTGCCGATGATCGGTGTGTTTACCGGCATGCTTCCCATCGTCGGCGCCTTTTGGATTCTGGCGATTGGCTGGGGCGTCATCATGGGCTTCAACCTGATCACCTTGCCCGTTGAATTCGACGCTTCCGCTCGCGCCAAGCAGGTGCTGATCGAAACCGGGCTCATCACGGTGGGCGCCGAATCAGAAGGTGTAAACCGGATGCTGAACGCTGCTGCGTTCACCTATGTGGCTGCTTTCCTTACTTCCCTTGCCTACTTCCTCCATTACCTGCTGCCGTTGCTGTCCGCCAACAGTGACGACTAACCGACAAAGGAATCGAGATGGAAAAGCTGACTGAAAAATCACAGGCCGCGCTGATGGAGGCGCAGAACATCGCCACCCGCAACGGGCACCAGGCGGTTGACGTGGAACACCTGCTGCTCGCGCTGTTGGAACAGGAGAACGGGCTTGTACCGCGTCTGTTCGAGAAAGCGAAGGTCGCGCCCGACCTGGTGACCGGCAAGGTGCAGGAAGAACTGGACCGGATGCCGAAGGTCTCCTCCAGCGATCCCAGTCAGCAGGGTCTCTACGTGACCCAGCGCATGAACAAACTGGCCGTCACCGCGCAGGATCATGCGAAGAAACTGAAGGACGAATATGTGTCCGTGGAGCATCTGGCCTTGGCCATGTTTGATGAACCGGCCGGACAAGGCGTCGGCCGAATCTTCAAGGAACTCAATCTCAAGCGCGCCGACTTCCTGAATGCGCTTTCCGAACTGCGCGGCAACCAACGGGTAACGGGCGCCAATCCGGAAGACACTTACGAGGCCTTGGAGAAGTACGGTCGTGATCTCACCAAACTGGCCGCACAACAGAAGCTCGATCCGGTGATCGGCCGTGACCAGGAAATCCGCCGTGCCGTGCAGGTGCTCTCGCGGCGGACCAAGAACAACCCGGTGCTGATTGGTGAACCGGGGGTCGGCAAGACGGCCATCGTCGAGGGATTGGCCCTTCGTATTGTGGCTGGTGATGTGCCGGACAGTCTCAAGGACAAGAGGTTGATCGCCCTCGATCTAAGTGCCTTGATCGCGGGTGCGAAGTTTCGTGGCGAATTCGAGGAGCGGTTGAAGGCCGTGCTCAACGAGATTACGAAATCCGAGGGACGCATCATCGTCTTTATCGATGAGTTGCACACCGTGGTTGGTGCCGGCAAGGCAGAGGGCGCGATGGACGCCGGCAACATGCTCAAGCCGATGTTGGCGCGCGGTGAGTTGCATTGTATCGGGGCGACCACGCTCGACGAGTATCGTCAATACATCGAAAAGGACGCCGCGCTCGAACGTCGTTTCCAACCCGTGCTGGTCAATGAGCCCACCGTTCCCGACACGATCTCGATCCTGCGCGGATTGCGGGAGCGCTACGAACTGCACCACGGCGTGCGCATCCAGGACGCGGCACTGGTGGCCGCCACCGAACTTTCTCATCGCTACATCTCCGATCGCTTCCTGCCGGACAAGGCAATCGACCTAGTCGACGAATCGGCCGCGAAGTTGCGCACGGAGATGGAGTCCATGCCGGAGGAGCTGGAGAAACTTGAGCGGCGTTCCCTGCAGTTGGAGATCGAGCGCGAGGCTTTGAAGAAAGAGAAGGATCGGGCAAGTCGCGATCGGTTGGCAGCCTTGGAGAAGGAACTCGCCGACATTCGCTCCGATCGCGACGCGTTGAAGGCGCAGTGGCAGGAGGAGAAGAGCGCGGTCGACGACGAACAGAAGCTGCGAGAAGCCCTCGAACTGGCGCGCACGGAGATGGAAAAGGCACAACGCGTCGGCGACCTGACCCGCGTGGCGGAATTTCAATATGGCAAGGTGCCGAAGATCGAGGCACAGCTGAAGCACGTCGAAGAGGAGAATGGGGCCAACCGCGGCGAAAATCGTCTGCTTCAGGAAGAGGTCACCGCCGAAGAGGTTGCGGATGTGGTGGCGCGTTGGACGGGGATTCCGGTCACGCGCCTGATGGAGGGCGAGAAGGAAAAGCTGCTGAAGCTCGACGAGATTCTCCACGAACGCGTCATCGGGCAGGACGAAGCCGTGCAGGCGGTCGCCGACGCAGTCATACGAGCTCGCTCCGGGTTGAAGGATCCCAAGCGACCGGTGGGTTCGTTCATTTTCCTCGGCCCGACGGGTGTCGGAAAAACCGAGCTGGCGCGCGCGCTGGCGGAAACACTCTTCGACACGGAGGAGAACATCGTCCGCATCGACATGAGCGAATACATGGAGAAGCATGCGGTGGCCCGGCTGATCGGGGCGCCTCCAGGATATGTCGGCTACGAGGAAGGTGGGCAGCTGACTGAGGCCGTTCGTCGCAAACCCTATTCCGTGCTGCTCTTTGACGAGATTGAGAAGGCACACCATGACGTGTTCAATGTCCTGCTGCAGATTCTCGATGACGGCCGCCTGACCGACAGCCAAGGT
>JAYPXF010000077.1:0-4405 GCA_038154405.1 Verrucomicrobiales bacterium
CAGGCAAAGTGGACGGTCGAAATGATCTGTGGAGTAATCGAATCCCACCGACAGGACGGACGCGCTGTTCGGTTTCCGTTGAAAGAACGGGGCAACTCATTGGCCAAGCTTTGACAAGAAACAATCTCATGAATTCACTTACATCCCGTCGTCGTTTTCTTCAGGCCGGATTGGCCATCGCGTTGGTCGGTTCGAATTCGACGGCATTTGCCGCGAGCGGCAAGCTGCGCATTCGAAAATCCTTGAAGCATGGCATGATCAAGGTTGCCAAATCGATTGCGGAGAAGTTTGCCCTCGCGAAGCAGGCCGGCTTCGATGGAATCGAATTCGACGGTCCGATAAAGAGCGGTGACCTTCCGCAGATCAAGGATGCTTCAGCCGAAACGGATTTGCCCGTTCCCGGCCTGGTCGCCGGTGCCGCCGGTCGGATGATGGCACTGGACGACGAATCAGAACGGAAGCGGGGAATCGAACGCTTCTCCCAAGCCCTGCACGATGCCAAGGCGCTGGGTGGCAACACGGTTCTGCTCTATCCGGGGATCGTGAACGAAAAACACCAATACGACGTGGTCTATGAGCGTCTGCAGAAAGCGATTGCACAACTGATTCCGATCAGCCGCGAAACCGGCGTGAAGATCGCCTGTGAGAACGTGTGGAACAACATCTTCGTCAGTCCGTTGGAGGCTCGTGATTTCGTTGACTCCTTCAATAGCTCGCAGGTCGGTTGGTATTTCGATGTTGGCAATGTGGTTCGCTTCGGTTGGCCAGAGCATTGGATCCGCATTCTCCGCCATCGCATCTTCAAGTTGGACATCAAGGAATACAGTCGGAAGCTCCAGAACAACGAAGGCCTCTGGAAGGGCTTCTCCGCCAAGCTCGGCGAAGGCAGCGTCGACTGGACGGAAGTCATGAAGGCCTTGCGCGAAATCAACTACCTTGGTGGTTGGGGATCAGCCGAGGTCGCGGGAGGCGACTTGGAACGGCTGAAAGACATCTCGCGCCGCATGGATCGTGTGTTTGCGAAGTGACATGAGGCGTTACTGTAGTTGCGGTCGCCTGCTCAGCACAGCGCCCACTCGGTTACTTGGCATTTGAAGGCTACCAACGAATGGGCGGACGACTGGAGCCAATTGGTTTCCACCTTGAACAGACTCACGGGCAAGGGCAGCAAGGTGGTTCTCGACGGCGGATACGAGCCGAGTCATTGTGCTCGTTGGTTCTTGGTCAGAGAAACTCGATCTGGCGCGGCGAATGCGGGAATCAGTGACAGGCCGCTTCGATCTTGGAAAGGGTTCGGCTCAGAACCTCTGAAACCGAAGTGGTTTCCCAAGCCCGTTGAGTGAATTGTCGGATTGTCGCCCCGCGTCGTTTCTCAATGATGGGTGTGTTCCACGTCATGAAACACTTGATCCTGTCATTACTGTTCGTCTTGTCGTTCTTTTCCTGCGAGGCGGCAAAGAATCCGAAGGTCGTATTCATCTCCGGCAAACCCAGCCATGGCCCGATGAGCCACGAACATCGCGCGGGCAACATGATCCTTGCCAAGCGCCTCAATGCCTCGGGTCTTGTGAATGCCGTCGTCCTGCCGGATATCGGCTACCCCAAGGATGCATCCGTACTCGAGGATGCCTCCACCGTCGTGATCTACTGCACCGGCCATGGTGGGCATGTGCTCAACCCCAAGCTCAAGGAATTCGATTCACTGATGAGTAAAGGCATCGGTGTGGTCATGATCCACTGGACGACCGAAGCGGTGAAGGGCGAGCCCGGTGACAAGTTCCTCAAATGGATGGGCGGGTTCTGCGATTTGGACTGGTCGGTAAATCCTCACTGGACAGCCGACTTCAAGCCGCGGAAGCATGAAATCTGGAACGGCGTGAAACCGTTCAAGGTGAATGACGAATGGTATTACCACATGCGCTTTGTCAAGGACCGCTCCGGATTGACGCCAATACTCACGGATCTGCCGGGACCTGAAACGCTAAGGCGTCCCAATGGGCCTCGCAGCGGCAATGTGCATGTGCGCAAATCCGTTGCCAACGGTGAGTCACAGCATGTCGCCTGGGCCTACCAGCGTCCGAACATGAAGGGCAGGGGCTTCGGCTTCACGGGCGGCCACGTTCACATGAACTGGCAGCATGACCAGTATCGCAAGATCGTGCTCAACGCCATCATCTGGACCGCCGGCTTGAAGGTCCCAAAGAACGGTGTTGAATCCGCCACTCCCAGTGACGCGGAAATGCGCTCCAATCTGGATCCCAAAGGCAAACGCAAACCGCGTCCGAAGAAGGCGAGATATACACCACCACCGCCGGCGCCCAGCTTCGATCAGCTTCGCAAGGCCGCCATCAAGCGTCTCGACTCACGCAGCTCTCTGAATCTTCTCACGACGTCTCTGAATTCCACCAAGAATCCCAAGGTTCAGACAGCTCTCATGCAGGGGATGGTCGCCGGGCTTGCGGGTCAGCGAAACGTGGCGCCCCCCGCGGGTTGGGGGCAGGCAATGGCCAATCTGTCAAAGAGCAGCGATGCGGAGGTGGTGAAACTGAGTCTGCGGCTCGGTCAGATCTTTGGCGTCAAGGAAGCCACCCAACAGGCCATCGCGGCAGTGCGGAACTCGAAAGCCTCAACCGATGCCCGGCGCAGTGCGTTGCAGTCGCTGGTCACCCAGCGCTCACCCGAAGTGAAGGGGCTCCTGCCACGGCTCCTCAACGACAAATCCCTTCAGGTCGATGCCATTCGCGCTTACGGAGCGATCGAGGACGAGAACGCTCCCCGGCTGATTCTGAAACGTTACGCGTCCCTCGACTTCCAGGCCAAAAGGGCCACCGTTGAAACTCTCGCTTCGCGTAAGAACTATGCGAGACAACTCCTGGCGGCCATCAGGGACAAATCTGTTCCCAAACGTGACATTCCCACCTACCTCGCCCGCAATCTCTCGCAGCTCCTCGGCCGGTCCTTCGATGATGCCTACGGCAAAGTGGGTGCGCTCGCACAGGACAAGGCGAAGACCATCGACCGTTATCGCAAATTGCTGAATGACCAACATATGGCTAACGGAGACGCCAGCAAGGGGCGGCAGGTCTTCGAACTCGTTTGCGCCTCTTGTCACACGATCTATGGGCGGGGCGCCCACATCGGCCCCGATCTCACGGGTTCCAATCGTGGCAATATCGATTACATACTCCTGAACATGATTGACCCCAGCGCCGACGTGCCGGACGCCTACAAGTCGATCACCATCAACACCCAGGACGGCCAGGTACTGGTCGGCACCCTTGCCGCCGAGGACGGTCAACGCATCGTCCTCAACACCGTTGGCCAAAAACTCACGATCCTAAAGAGTGACATCAAATCCCGCACGGTTTCCAAACTTTCGATGATGCCTGAAGGGCTTCTCCCCGCCTTGCCGGATTCCCAAGTCGTCGATCTGGTGAAGTATCTTCAAACCAAGAAGCAAGTCGCTCTCCCCTGATCCGTCAGATCCGACCGATCTGTTCTGTCAGTCCGATCATTAAGAACTTTTCATGAAACACCTCCTCACTCTTCTAGCTCTGGTCATCACGACGGCCAATCACGCCGCCGTCCTGGGCCAGAAACACCGCACCAGCAATGCTCCGTTCCTCAAACCCAAGGAAGCCCTCGCCAAGATGGCCATTCCGGAGGGCTTCGAGGTCAGCATTTTTGCCTCCGAACCCACCATTGGCGAACCCATCGCGTTCACGTTCGACGACAAGGGCCGCATCTGGGTCGTTGAAAACTACAATTACGTCAATCGCCGCGCTCACAAGGAAACCAACCAGGTCACGCGTATCCAGATTCTTGAAGACACCGACAGCGACGGTGTGTTCGACAAGAAGAAGACATTTACCGACAAACTCACTTTCAGTTCTGGAATCGCCGTCGGATTCGGTGGTGTCTACGTCGGTTCACCTCCCAACTTCACCTTCATCCCTGACCGCAACGGCGATGACAAACCGGACGGTCCGCCGGAGATCCTGCTTGATGGCTGGGGCTACCACGATCGCCACGAAACTCTGAACAGCTTCATCTGGGGGCCCGACGGCTGGCTCTATGGATGTCACGGAGTCTTCACCCAGAGTTACGTTGGTAAACCCGGTGCACCCAATTCAGAGCGAACCTTTATCGACGCCGGCATCTGGCGCTGGCATCCGACCAAGAAGGAATTCGAAGTGTTCGCTCGTGGCCTTTCCAATCCTTGGGGTTTTGACTTCAACGACCACGGCCAGGGCTTTGCCACCTGCTGTGTCATCCCGCATCTCTTCCACGTCGTGCAGGGCGGCACCTATCACAAGCAAAGCAAGCCGCACGTGAACCCCTACGTCTACGACTACATCCCCACCATCCGCGATCACACGCACCTGTCCGCTCACGGCGGTGCCCG
>JAYPXF010000077.1:4493-9550 GCA_038154405.1 Verrucomicrobiales bacterium
ACATCCACCAGCATCAGTTGCTGGTCGACGTCATGAAGCCCAGAGGTTCCAGTTACATTGGCAGCCATGGCGAGGATTTCATCAGCATGAACGACCTCGCCTGGGTCGGCTTCAGTCTCGAGACCGGTCCTGACGGAGGCGTTTACATACTCGACTGGCACGACACTGACGTTTGCGGTAATGCCATCAATTTCCCAAACAGTGGTCGTATCTACCGCGTCATGCCCAAGGGTGCGAAGAAGATTGCCCGACCAAACGTCGGTGCGGGCACGGACGCCGAACTGGTCGCCCTGCAGGATCATCCCAACGATTGGTACGTCCGGCAGGCCAGACTCCACCTTCAGATGCGCGCTGCGTCAGGCAAGCTCGACCTGCCTGCCGTCAACGCCGGCCTGGAAATGATGCTCAAGACGGCAAAGACCACCGGCAAGCGCCTGCGCGCCCTCTGGGCTCTCCAAGTCATTGGCCGCCTACCGGAGGCGCGCCTGCATGAGCTACTCCAAGACAAGGACCAATACATTCGCGCCTTTGCCATCCAGTTCCTCGCCGAAGAGAAACCTTCGGTATCATCGCTGTCTCGCTTCGAGGACATGGCCAAGACGGACAGATCTCCGGTCGTGCGCCTTTATCTCGCTTCCGCTTTGCAGCGTCTCTCTCATGAGAAACGCTGGCCCATTCTCGCCGCCTTGTCCCAACACGCTGAGGACGCCGAAGACAACAACATCCCCCGGATGCTCTGGTTCGCCCTCGAACCCATGGTTCCCGAATCACCGGAGAAAGCCCTGCAACTGGCGATGAACAGCAAACTCACCAAGCTTCAGGAACTCACCGCCCGTCGCATGGTCAGCGGCGATCTGCCTGCTCCTCGTCCTCGCCGCGCCAAGAAAGACACTCGTTCCACGTTCCCGGGTAAGGCACCAGTCGCGCACCAAAAGGAAATCCAGAAAGTCGCCCCGGGCTTTCAAGCCTGGGATCTTGGCCTGCGGGGCGCCATCCCCCACAAGGTATTCCGTAACGAATTCGCCATCATGACCCACCCCTTCAGCCGTGAAAAACCCGCCCGCCTCGTGCGCCATGTTGAAGTTCCCAAAGGCAAGAAAACGACATTGAAAATCCGCGTCAGCCATCATCCCCACGCCGACTGGAAACTCCGCGTCCTCGCCGGAAGTAAGTTATTGAAGGACACGATGGTAAACTCCAAGACCGTCGGCAAAGACGAATGGCTCAACCTCGAATTCGACCTCACCAACTACGCCGGTCAACACGTGGACCTCACGCTCGAATGCAAATCCAACAACTGGGCCAACGAATGGGCCTATTGGAGTGATGTGAAAGTCGTAAGCGACTGACGCTTTCTATTTCTTGGATGGAAGTTCCAGAGGCACGTCCCAGCGCAACTTGTAGAGGCGGGATTTCGGAATCCTTATCGACTGGCGTCCGATGAAGCGGATGGTGTCGCTCCACCATGTGCTGGCCGAATACCACGATCCCGGATGCCTGATGGCGGTCGACTGATTTGACCTTCTTTTGATCGCCGATTGATTTGTGCACGTTGAACGTTTCCTGATCGCGATCGAACAACAACACCTGGGTGCTGGAGGTGGCAAAGAGGTTGGTGTCGTCGCGTGGCCAGAGGTCATGGCCACCGGGTGTCGGGAGATCCCAGCGTTTCCTAACGGTCCATTTGCCGTCCGTACCGACGGTTAAGCGCAGTAGTTCAGATTGGCCAAGGGCCCATAGGCATTTCCGTTTTGCGTCCCAAACACATCCGTGGGCGCCGTAGAGGGGGATCGTTTGGATGGGAACGGCGGGGCGGCGTTTGTCGGTGGACTTGTAGAACTGCATTTCGTCGCCGCCAAAACTCGCGGCGACGGCGATTTGATTGCCGGGCAAAAGGCACGCGCTGTGGGCATTGCGGGATTGAGCAAGGAACAGACAGCGTTTGGTTTCTCGTTCGATCAATGTCACGCCGGATGAAGAGGAGGTGATCAACAACAGTCCGCCCGCGTAGGGCTTGCATTCATCGGTGGAACGAAACCACGGACGAGATTTTTCCGGGATGGATGGGGAATCAATCGCGTGCCATGTCCATTCGGGTTTCAGCGGAGCAGTTGGGTCGATGACGATCACGCGTGACGCACCACAATAGATGAGGTCTGTAGCCTGGCTGGATTGCGAAACGATAAGCAGGGTCGCTATGGCGAACTTGGTCCATCGATTGCTCGAGAACACTTCAATCTTTGCCAACCACTTGAACATGCGTCTAGACATCGCATGAATCGTCGAGCATTGCACGGCCGTTCCTTCTCCTCGTAAGGACCGTCTTGGCTACTGGATGTGGTGCGCGACCAAGAGACAATGTCGTGATCGTTTGGAGTTCTTGTGATCCTTCGTGGCGTGTTCTTCGACGGTGAATCCGACCTTGCCGAGCATTTGCTTGAACTTAGGCGCACGCTCGGAAAGCCAATAGGCGACGCAGCCCTTTTTGGGGATCAGGCTCTTCAGCGTCTTCAGAAACTGCGGGGTATACATGCGGGAATTCCCCGACGTGATCAGATCGTCCGGGGTGTTGTCGATATCGATGAGGATCGCGTCGTAACTTTCGGGTTCTGCAGCCGAAACGATGTTGAAAAGATCATCTTGAATCACGTTCGTGCGCGGATCTTCAAGCAGGGGGCCGTTGTGTTCCACCAGGTGGGTTCGATTCCATTCGATCAGCGGCGGCAACAGTTCGGCGACATCGACGGTTGCCGGATTGCCGATCAGTTCGAGGGTTCGCTTCAGCGTGAAACCGAGGCCCAGTCCGCCTATGAGAACTTTCGGATGAGCGGGCCGGGATGGTGAGTCAGTCAGCAGTCTGCTGCATCCGAGATCAGCGAGCATTTGCTCCGAGTAAGTGAGTGCCGTGCTCATCAGGTCAAACCCGTTGTATTTGAGGAAGAACTTGCCGTCGTGATGATGGAGCGAATAACGCGTGCCATCGGGCAGATCGGATTCTGCAAGTTTGACGTAGGGTTTCACGGCGGAGACCTTGGCTGTTGAACTGCTTTCGACAAGATTCGAATCAAACGCAGAGATCGCAAACGCGCGTCTCTATCTCAACGATGGTTGATCATCACTTCCTCACTAGTTCAACCGAGTGTACGTCGATCGCTTGCTTGCCGGTGATCCTCGAGGCACGGAGGCGAAGTGTGGTTCGGCCCTTTCGCAGTCGAATAGGTTCACGCATTTTCAACGGCTTGAAGTCCTTCACGAAATAGTGGGATTTTTCGACACGTTCTTTTGATTTGTCGTAAAGGGGGGGATCAAAGGCTTTGGTGACCGTCTGTTCGGTTGAGTCCGCGTTCCCGCCTTCTGATGAAAGTTGCATGCGGGCGCCGACATCGCCTTTGGCACATGTGTAGTAGACGACGGCCTCATACATTCCGGCCCGGCCGACCTTGATGTCCCAGGTGATGGAGTCGTCGGTGCTGGTCCAGTTCTTGAAAAAGGAGTTGTTGGGCGCTTTGGAACTGCGTTGGACGGTTCCGTGTGGAATGCCGTCGCGGGCCGGCAGGGCGGTGGATTTGGCGTAGCCGACGGTGAAAGGCCGGTCGGCGAAACGTTTGTTCAACGCGTCCATCTCTTGTTTGTGCTTGGCCAAGGCGTTGCGCAGTCGGGCGGTTTCCTTTGGATGTTTCTTGGAGACGTCCTTGTTCTGACCATGGTCATTGTGAATGTCGTAGAGCCTGCCGGATGAATCGAGGCGGAAGCGCTCGGTGCGGACAGTGGATCGCTTGCGCCAGACGCTGAACAGGTCGCGCGCCGGCCATTTGGCAGATTGATGGGACAGAAGTTTGTCGAAGCTGCGACCGTCCAACGGTTTCTTCGGCTTCGAGGTGATGCCTGCCAAAGCGGCCAATGACGGAAGCAGATCGATGGCGGCGGTGACCTGGCTGACCTTGGTGCCGGGTTTGATCCTGGCGGGCCAGCGGATGTGAAGCGGCGAGCGGAGACCACCTTCGTCGACCGCTCCTTTCCTGCCTTTCATTCCCGCGTTCCAGCGCCAGGAATTGGGGCCGTTGTCGCAGAAGTAGAGGACGATGGTGTTGTCGCTGATTTTGAGTTGATCGATTTTCTCGAGCACGCGGCCGACGTTCCAGTCGATGTTCTCGCACATGGCCAAGGCGGCGCGGGTCATCATCAGGTCCTCCTTTTCGGGATCGCGGTGTTTCATGGCGGGATCGCGGTTCTTGAATTTGTTGTAGAACCGGTCGCCGATCATCATTGGGGAGTGCGGAGTGTTGTAGGGTAGGTAGATGAAAAAGGGGTCCTTGGTTCCTTGTTCTAGGTTCTTCATTTTGACCGCGTCCATGAATTCGATCGCATGCGTGGTGAAGTCGTCGACGACGTAGCCGTTGCCACGGACTTTTTTTCCGTTGTGATCCAAGGGTGGGCTGAAGTAGTGGCCCCAATGGCCGGAGGTGAAGCCGTAGTATTCGTCGAAGCCTCGGTCGTTGGGATGGTAGGGCGACTGTGTGCCGTTGTGCCATTTGCCGAACGCTCCGGTGGCATAGCCGGCGGACTTGAAGACATCGGCGATGGTGGTCTCATCCAGGTTCAAGCGTCCTTGTCCGGTACTGACACCGCTCACGCCGGTGCGTGGGTGGTAGCGACCGGTCAAGAACTCTGCGCGTGTCGGGGCACAGACCGCACACACATAAAAGTTCTCAAACATCGCCCCATCGCGGGCGAGGGAATCCACGTTCGGAGTGGAGAGATTGGAGTTTCCATTGATGCTCAGGTCGCCCCATCCCTGGTCGTCGGTGAGGAAGACGACGACGTTTGGCTTATCGGCTCCGGTGAGGTCCGTGACGCCAGCGGCCAAAACGAGAAGGAGGCAGATGTGAATGGAATAGCGCATGGGCTGATTAAACGGGAAACCTTGGATTAGTCGACAACGAGGTGGCAGTCTACGTGAGGAGGCTCAGATATGTTCCGGTATGCCATGAGCCTCTTCACGTCGGCTGCTACCAGCTTTTGGATTGCCCGACTGTCACTCCTTCAGCTGAACGTGG
>JAYPXF010000077.1:9560-24399 GCA_038154405.1 Verrucomicrobiales bacterium
TGGCTGTTGACAATGGTGTATTACTTGGCGATGTGGGTCTGGGTGAAGGCGACGCCGCGGTTGTTGCCGGTGACAGCGCCGTTTTCGAGGCAGAAGGCGATCATGAGCTTGCCGCCCTTGGCTCGACCCGTGCCGCCGACATCGACTTTGAACGTGCCGTTCTTGGCGACTTTGCCGACGTACATCTGTTGCCAGTAAGGTCCGACGGTGTTCCTCGTGTAGTTGCAAACCACGGCGCTGTGCGCGGGGATGTTGCTGGTGAATCTGCCGGAGACTTTCATGATGCCTTTCTTCATCTTGGCGGAAAGGTTGGTCATCCGCAGTTGAATCTGTTTGTAACGGTCCTTGGTCTCGCCGGTGAAGAGGGGATGTCGATGGAGCATTGCGGCGGCTGCTTCGGTGAGGTGTGATGTTCGCTGTTTCTTGGGGTCCTTGACCCGGCGGGCATAGTTGAAATGGGTCGGGCCCATGAGGGAGTTGCCTAGATTGTCCTCGGGACGTGGGCCAATGTGCGGAAGTCCGAGGGCGTGGCCGAGTTCGTGAATGCCGCCTTTGAGTTTCAGCTCCCGCAGAACTCCATCGGACAGCTCTGCTACGACGCGGATTCTACCGGGCGGCTGGGAGAAATAGGCGGCCCAGGACCAACCGCCGCGCCGCATGTTGCCGCCGCCGATTCGCCAACCGGCTTTCGGTTCGTGGATGAAAACCCACCAGATGTCCTGACCTTTCTCGAAACCATACTTGGCTTTCACCAGTTCCTTGACTTCGTTGTTGAAGTTCGGTTTGGCGTACACGCCGCTGGCTTTAATGCTACGTCCGGTTACGGAATAGATGAGCGGACGATCGTTCTTGTCGCGGTCTGCTCTGAGAGACTGCTTCGGTTCGAATCCCCAATGCTTCATCCAACGCACGTAGAAGTCCCCGGTGTAGAGGACATATTGGCGGACCCGCTCAAAGGCGGCTTCGTCGGGCTTTTCATCAGCGGCACAAAAAAGCACGACCCGAAACCGGATCGGCTCGGCGCCTCGGGAAGGAGTCGCGATTGCAATCAGAGCCAGTGAAAACAACAGTGACAGTGCGGGAGACTTCATGGGTGTGGGCCGCAGACAAAAGGCGGTTTGGTGATTTCCGCTGCGATCCGCGGGGCGGATCCCGGGAGAATGTTTCCGCTTACGGTGCGATTGAGAACACGGGCTGCTTCACGCGAAAGATCCTTGGATCCGCCGATGCTGCCGATGCTGCCGATGTGGTAGGGGTGGATGCGGTCACCAAGGAAACGTATGTTCCGGTAACGGATGTCTTAGGCGTCCTTGATGAGGAACATGCGCATGTGTTCTCCCTTCTTCGGATAGTCGACACCGTAGCCACCCTTGCCGCGTGGGCGAAGGGGTGTTTCCAAGTGGCCGAAGGTGCAATTGATGACGTCGATGTAGTGCGGCGCACAGTCCTTGATGTTCGCGGGGGTGATGAGTTCCCGGCCTGGGCCGCGACGACGACCGCCGTCGATGGTCGTGAGGGTGATGCCGTTGGGCATGTCGTAGAACTGACAGTTCTCGATGCGGATGTTACTGCACGAGACTTCCGGGCTCAGTTGAGACTTGCGATTGTAGAACGCCTTGATGTCCAGACCATCGCGCAGACGCCGGAATATGCCGCCGCGGAGGTTGTCCTGAAAGACACAGTTCTCGATCAAGATGTCGTGTTTGCCTTGGGCTAAGATCCCGAGGCGGTGGGTGTAGTTCACATGCATCTTCTCGCCGGTGGGTCTGAGCGGGGGCGCATGCAGGTAGTTGAGCGTCAGATTCAGCAGACTGTTCCGCTGGCCGAGTTTGAACAGGGGGCGACCGCTCTTCGGCTTGCCGCCGTCGGTCACGTCGAAGCCGGCTCCCTTGATTGCGGAGATGGTGAAATCGTCCGGCAATTCCAGCCCGCCCCAAATTTGGAATCTATGTTCCAGGTGGAGTTCGTCGCCGGCCTTGAGTTTCTTGGTATTCAACAAACCGGCAAAGGATTCGGCCACGTCTGCACCTGGTTTCCAGCCGAGATAGGATGAGCGCTACACCTTTGCCGAGATGGGAGGCGTGACCAGAAGCAGCAGGACGCAGGCGAAGATTTTCATGGTTGCCGATATTGGACTGCCCGCCGGGGTTGTGTCGTTATATTGAACTGCCGGATTCGTCCTGAGGATCTTCCTTCTTACGCGGCCACAGCCATTCGAGGAAGCCCCAGTGGTGTTGTATATCGAAATTCAGCGACTGTGAAAAGCGTATGAGGCAATCCATTTCGAAGATCGTCATGATGCCCCAGAGCAGTGCCGAATGGCGATAGCCCAGCCAGCCGACAAAGATCCCGGTGATGTAGGCGACATTGAAGCTCACGAACACGGACAGCCGCGTGATTGAATCGGGCCGGAAACCGATCGGAACGAGAACACGATTCTTGTAGTCGGACCACAGCATGCCGAGCAGCGGGTAGAAGGGCAGGAGGAACCGACGCCATCGTTCTTTCATCTTCCCGTCCACGGTGTCCCGATCTCGCTCCTCAACGTAGTGTTCGTTGTAGATGATCTCATCCGATGATGCCTGGGGATGATCTTCCGGCCAGTGGCGCAGATCGTGGGCGAAGCGCTGTCGGTCGGTTTCGAAGCGTTTGTCGTGCGGGTAATATTTGTGTTCTTGGAACCATATCGGCACGCGACAGAATTCCCGGATCCACCAATCCATGTCGGACGTTGACAGAATGATCAGACCTTTGTCGGACGGGACAATTTCATCGGGACCGATTCTTGTGGGGGTGTCGTGTTCCACGGATCAGCTGCCTGCATGGTGCTTTGCGATATTTCGAACGCAATGGCTTTTTGCGGAGCACCGGTGATTGAACTCCTGCTGTTTCCGGCTCACACTCGCACTTCGTTCCAGTCCTTTCCAGATCCAATGAACAACAAGATCCTGCTGGCAGTCATTGCAACTTTGTTGACGGTTCACCTTCGTGCTGACCGGCCGAACATTCTCTTTTGTATTTCGGATGATCAGTCTTACGCACATACCGGTGCAAATGGTGATCCGGTGGTCAAGACGCCGGCGTTCGATCGGGTGGCACGCGAAGGCCTGCGCTACGTGCACGCATTTTGCAATGCGCCGACCTGCGGGCCGTCGCGCAGCGCGATTCTGACCGGCCAGCCGATCTGGCGGTTGGAAGAGGCGGGGAACATTCACAGCACCTTGCCGGCGAGATTTGCGACTTACACCGAGTTGTTGCAGGACGCGGGATACTCCATCGGGTATACGGGCAAGGGGTGGAGTCCTGGGCGACTGGAAGTCGGCGGACGTTCCATGAATCCGGCCGGTCATGCCTTTCAGAGGCGCCGGATGAAGCCGCCGTTCAAGGCGATGCGGAACACGGATTACGCGGGCAACTTCGCAGACTTCCTGAAGCAGGTGAAGGAGGACCAGCCGTTCTGCTTCTGGCTGGGTACGAGTGAGCCGCATCGCGGTTTCGAACTCGGGGCGGGCCGGAAGACCGGCAAAGATCCGGCGAAGGCGGTTGTGCCGCCGATCTTTCCGGACAACGAAATCGTGCGGAATGACATTCTCGATTACCTGGTCGAGGTCGAGACCTTCGATCAACAGGTCGGTCGCGCGATCAAGCTTCTGGATGAACGTGGACAGCTCGACAACACCATCGTGGTGATCACGAGTGATCATGGCATGCCGTTTCCGCGGGCGAAAGCGAGTCTCTATGACGCCGGTTCACGCGTGCCCTTGGCGATCCGTTGGCCGAAAGGAATCCGGCAACCCGGGCGTGTCGTAGATGCGTTCGTAAATCTCAGTGATCTGGCTCCCACCTTTCTTGAGGCCGCCGGATTGAAACCACCGACGATGATGACAGCGTGGAGTCTGACCGACACCTTTGGCACGAAGATGGCGCTCGATCGAAAGGCGGCGTTCATTGGCATGGAACGCCACGATGGCTGTCGCAAGGGAGGAAAGGGCTATCCATGCCGCGCGATTCGTACGAAGGAATTTCTCTACATCTACAACTTTGAACCGATGCGTTGGCCATCCGGTTCACCTGATTCGACCGTTTGTGCCCGTTCCATTCCCTATGGCGAAATCGACAGTTCGCCGACGAAGACTTTCATGATGGAGCATCGGAACGAGCACGGTATCGCCCGTTTGGCCGAACTGGCATTCGGCATGCGACCGGCGGAAGAGCTCTACGACCTGAAGGTCGACCCACACCAGATGAACAACGTTGCCGGCAAGCCGGATTACCAGTCCGCGCAAGCCCGGTTGCGCGGACATTTGTTCGATCACCTGAGGCGAACGAAAGATCCTCGTGTGGTCGGGGGCAAGGTCGAGTGGGATTATTACCCTTACTACGGCAAGATCAGCACCAAGGGTTGGGCCGTGGATCCAAAACCAGAATGAAATCAAATCAACTCTTTCCTCGTGTGGTGCTTTGCAGCCTGTTGCTGGCTACCAACTTGTCGGCGCAGACCAATGACGCCGCGGTGCCGTCGCCCACGCATCGCGTCCCTCTCTGGCCCGGGAAAGCGCCGGTGGGAGAGGGGGAGACCGAAGACAGCGACCTGGAATTGGAGGTGTTTCTTCCGTCCGCCGATCGGGCCAACGGAACTGCGATCGTGCTCTGTCCGGGTGGTGGTTATATCCGCCATGTCACTGATCGTGAGGGGTATCCCGTCGCGCGCTGGTTGAACCAAAACGGGATTGCCACCATTATTTTGGAATACCGGCTTCCCGGTCTGCGGCCAGAACGCCCTTTGCTCGACGTTCAGCGTGCGATCCGACTCACCCGGGCACACGCCGAGGAATGGAGAATCGATCCGCGACGCATCGGCGTTCTGGGTTTTTCAGCAGGCGGCCACGTGGCATCCAGTGCCGCCACGCATTTTGATGTGGGCATGCCCGGGGTGGCCGATCCGGCTGAACGGCTGAGCAGCCGACCGGACTTTGCCTGGCTGGTTTATCCGGTGATCACGATGGGCAAGTTCACCAATCCGGGTTCCCGTAACAATCTCATTGGCGTCAATCCGGGCCCGGAAATGATCCGACGATATTCCAATGAGAAACACGTTACACGTGACACTCCGCCGACGTTTCTGGCACATGCGATCGATGACGAACCGGTGCCACCGGAAAACAGCCGGCAATTTGCGGCCGCCCTCAAGGCCAATGGAGTTCCGGTTGAGCTGTTGGAACTGCCGAGCGGCGGTCATGGACTGAATGGGTGTCGCGGTCCGCTGTGGGAACTATGGAAGACTGCCGCGCTCAAGTGGCTGGCCGGTCGCAGGATTATTCCGACCAGCCATCCCGTGCCAGAGAACCCGCAATGGCTTACCTACCCGGGAGGCAAGGGCCCCGGCATGGGGAAACACATCGTTTTGATCGCGGCCGACCAGGAGTATCGCAGCGAGCAGGCGATGCCGATGATGGCGGGGATTCTTTCAATACATCATGGCTTTCATTGCACCGTCTTGTTCGGCGTCAATGAAGATGGATTGGTTGATCCGACGATGCCGGTTTATCCCAAGCGAGGCAAAGAGAAGGAATTCAAGTCGCACGATATCCCCGGACTTGAACATTTGAAGGCCGCGGATCTGGTGATCTTCTTTCCGCGTTTGTTGACACTGCCGATGAAGCAGAAGCAGCGGATCGTGGAATATCTGGATTCCGGCAAACCGATCATCTCACTGCGTACGGGCAACCACGGGTTTCGTGGGCCGCTTCCTTATAGGATCAAGGGCAAGCAGGTGCGCTTTGGCGAACTGTTGGGCGGCTCCTTTCGCGGTCATTACGGCAACTGGCATCGTGACTCAACGCGCGGCGATATTGTGGAGGCAATGAAGGATCACCCCATTCTTCGTGGTGTCAAAGATATCTGGGGTCCGTCTGACGTGTATCGGACTTTCAAGGAAGAGGACGGATTCCCGAAAGAAAACATGGCCCTGGTCATGGGGCAGCCGCTGATCGGTCGCGAATATGGCGGAGCGGACAATCCCAAGAAGATTCCGCTGCCCGTTGCGTGGTTCAAATACTGGACCACGAGCAGCGGCGAGAAAGCCCGCGTCTTCCAATCGACCATGGGCAGCGCTCGCGATCTTCAAAGTGCCGGCCTTCGCCGGTTGATCATCAATGCCGTCTACTGGGGGCTCGGTGTGGAAGATGCCATCAAAGCCGACAGCAGCGTGGACTACGCTGGTGAATACAAGCCTCTCGCAAGTGGATTCAACTACGAGAAACTCGGCGTCTTCCCACAGCCGCCGGCCGCCTATCGGCAATGATCACTTTTCGTGTGAACTCGCGAAGTGCTTGGCAAGAACGTCTTCGCCAAAGTCACCCTTGAAATCTCGCCACACGGCGTGGATGTGGTTGGCCTTGCCCTGGGTGTTGGCGTATTCGAGCAGAAAGGTCGGACCCTGCACGCGATAGTAATGTCCCTGTCCGCTGTTCAAACCGCCCGCCCAGGCGAAGCGGATGTTCTTGTGGCCGGCCTCGGCGATCTTGGCCAGATCCACCTTCGCCAGCTCGGGGCGATGGCTGCCAACGTATTCGCGGATCAGCTGCATGAGCGTTTCCTGCTGGGAAGGTGACAATATCGACCAGGCGATGCCTTTGTCCTGCAACGGGTTTACCTTGCGTTCCGCCCGGGTGAGGATGTCACGCGGTGGCTTGGCGGAGAAGACCGCGGACTTGCGCTGTTTGTCGTTCAACGACTTCACCAGTTTGCGGGCGAGATCTTCCTCGGCGGCGAGAACGCGGAGTCCCTTGCGGGGACCTTCAAGGACCTTGGCTGGATTGGATGCGAAGAAGGAAGGCGTGCTCGCGATTACCCGGCCTTTGATGATGGTGAAGTTGAGGGAGAGATGATGTCCCTCCACGCGCCAGCCCCACGTGCCGTTGGCGGTCGGCTTGCCAAAGATCGAAAAGTGATATTTCTCGTGATCCCGAATCGGGTTCTTGTTGGACTGCACCCAGAGGACATGTTCGAGCGTCATGACCTGCAACGCCTTGGTGAATCCCCGACTGCTCATGCCCGTGGCGAGGAGCGCGTAGCCGAGTTGTTGCTGCTGCGGTTGCATCTGTTTGAGTGTCAGTCCATTGCGCTCCTTGGGAATGAAGTGCCAGTTCTGGCGTTCGTCGTCCTGCAGTTCGAACTGAACGATCTTCTTCTGCTGGTCATCGAGGGAATTCAAAAGGTCGTTCGCCGCGAGTGCCATCTGAGCCGCCACATCGGCTTGCGAGGCGTGGGCGTTGGCTGTGAGACAGAGCGCTGCGATCAGACTGAAGGATTTCATGGCGGGAGAGTCACCGTGTTGCGGCAGGGAGGCAACAAAATGTATGCTGGAAGTTAGGGGATGCGGATGTCGTCATACCGGTGGCTTGAATTCGCGAACGGGGGGAGTCGCACCGGGTGTAAGGGGAAGGAACATCCTGCGCTCCACCACCACGCGGCCGTCGCCGGCAACGTTTTCGACATCGCCGAGATAATCGAAACCGCAACTTTCATAGAGCCGGTAAGCCCGCTCGTTGTCAGGGACGGTGGTCAATTCGATGCCTTCGCGATCGGCCGCACGAGCGTGATCGATCAGCAGTTGCATCAATTGCGGACCCAGGCCTTCGCCCTGCCACTCATCGGCCAACCCGATGCCGAGCAGCGGGACGGGTTCTAGGAATTCCCAAAGGAAGAAGTAACCGACGATTTCTCCTGCGTCCGACTGCAGAACCAGAATCAGATCTTCCCCCGATGCGGAGCGGGCAATGTAGGTGGAAATGGTCTCAGCATCGTACGCGTGGGGCGTAAAACGTGACTTGGTTTCCTCGGAAAGCGAACGATGGAATGCCTGGAGTTTTTCAACGTCACCCGAAACCAGTGGCCGCGCCGTCAATTTGCTTCCAGAGCGGGAGATCAGAGTGGATTCGTCACCCATGTCTCAATCGAATTTCAGCAAGGTCTGCCCCTTGGTCGGCAGGCGATCCAGTTCCGCCTGCAGTTTCTTGCGGATGCGCTTCATCTTGTCGGTGGGGAGGGGATTCTTTTCCAAAACGTCTTTCTCGACGTTGAACAAATTCCCGTTGGCGTAGAGTTTCCATGTTTCATCGCGGACGAATCGCAGTGGCTCGCCACGCTCAGGGCGGGGGAAGTAGTAGACGTAGATCAGTTTGCGAGGATAGCCGGTCTTGCCGTGCAGTTGGGGAAGGAAGCTAACCCCGTCTGTGGGTGCCAAGGTCTTGGCCCCGGTGGCTTCCGCAATCGTCGGGACGAAATCAGAGAATTCGATCAGCGATTGCGATACCTTGCCGGCGGGGACCGTGCCCGGTTGATAGCCAAACAATGCCACATGGGTTCCGGCATCGGTTGGCAGGGCTTTCCCTCCCTTGATCACGCGATCGCCCATCATGGATTTCAGAGACTTGTGCGTGCCGTTGTCACCGGTGACGAGGATCAATGTGCGTTCCGCAATCTTGAGCTCTTCTGTCTTCTTCACGATGCGGCCAATAAGCTTGTCCATGTAGGCCACCATGTCGGCGAAGTTCTGTTGCTTGTCCCGGTTCTTGCGATTGGCGCTGTCCGGTGTGGGAACGAAGGGGCTGTGCACGAGCACCATCGGATAATAGAGAAAGAACGGCTCATCCCGATATTCCTCCATGCGATCGAGCAGGAAATCGCAGTAGACATCCGGACCGTAGACATCCTTGGGGAACTGCTTGATCTCCCCGTCGATCGTCACCTTGGGACCCCAGAAGCGTTCGCCCAATTTGTCCACCTGCCAGAGGCAGTGGCGTTCGAAACCCGCGTCCTTCGGCATGATGCCCGCTCCCTTGATCGGTGGCTTGTAGTGTTCCGCGCCGAACAACTGCCACTTGCCCGCAATGGCGGTGCGGTACCCGGCTTGCCGCATCATGTGACCGAAGGTGCGGGAGTTGCGTTTCAGTACGGAAAAGGAGGCATAGTTACGGACGTTGCGCAACCCGGTCATGATCTTGACCCGGGTCGGGGTGCAAACGGGATTTGAGTAGGCATGATCAAAGCGCACACCATTCGCCGCCAATCGATCGAGCACGGGCGTCTTGTAAGAGGTTCCACCATACGCCCCATAACATTCGTAGCCGATGTCATCGGCCATGATGAGGATGATGTTGGTTTTCGGCTTTGCGAACGCGGGGCACATACCCATGAGCAGAACGGTCATCAGGAACAATTGTCGCATGTGCGGATCTTAGGATGCTCTCCGTGGTTCTCGCAATCCCATGGCGCAATAGTCGGTTTGAATTGCTTGCCCATACATCCGAGCAAGACATCAGCCGGGAATGGGTTTATGAATGCTCGCGAAGCACGATGAACTCAAAACCCGCCAGCAATTCGAATCGACGACACTTCTTGAAACAGTCCGGCACGATGACGGCCGGTGCGGCCTTGATGGCAAACCTGCCGGCGAACGTTCACGCGGCGGATGATCAGACCATCCGGTTGGCACTGATCGGGTGTGGCAATCGTGGGACGGGCGCGGTTCGTGACGCGTTATCAGTTGTTGCCTCCAACCCGGTCAAGCTTCACGCCATGGCAGATATTCATCAGAGTGCGATCGATGGCAAGCGCAAGGTGCTCGCAAAACTTTTCGACAAACGGGTGGATGTTCCCGATGAACGTCAGTTTGTCGGGTTCGACTCCTACAAGCGCGCCATCGACTGTCTGCGTTCGGGCGATGTGGCGATGTGTACGACGCGGGCTTACATTCGCCCGACGCACGTGGCTTATGCTGTGAAGAAGGGGATCAACGTCTTTATGGAAAAACCCTTCGCTTCCGATCCGGGCAGTCTGCATCAGTTGTTGAAGACCGCCGAGGAAGCCGAGAAGAAGGGCGTGAAGATTGCGGCCGGACTACAATGTCGCCATTCACCGGCCCGTCAGGAACTCATTGAACGAATCCGTGACGGCGAGATGGGCGACATCAACCTGATTCGTGCGAATCGTCTCGGTTCGGGTTGGTGGCTCAAGCCGACGGGTGACAAGGGCCGGCAGTTCACCGAACAGTTGAAGTTCGGCAAGGTCCATCTGATGTGGGTCGGCTCTGGGCACATGGTCGATAACCTGATTCACCAGATCGACGAGTGCTGCTGGATCAAGGACGCCTGGCCGGTCTCTTGTGCCGGGATGGGCGGACGCCAACCCAACAGCACCGACTGCGGGCAGAACCTTGCCACCTATTCAATGGAATACACCTTCGCCGACGGCACCAAGGCACTTTGTGGCTTTCGGCGTCAGCGAAACACCCGCAATGAGTTCGCCACCTTCATTCACGGCACCAAGCGCGCCGCGCAGTTTTCCGGCAACGTTCATGCCGCCACGGTTCACATGTTCAAGGACCAACGGATCGCCCGTTCCAATATTTCCTGGACTCCGCAGGCAGACGAGGAAACTCCGTGGCAATACGAGTGGAACAACTTCATCCAAAGCATCATCACCGACCGTCCTCACAACGAAGCCAAGCGCGCCGTCTATTCCGACCTGACATCACTGATGGGCCGCGCCGCCGCTCATACCGGTGAGGAAGTAACCTGGGACGACATGATGAAGTCCCGCTTCCAGTTCTGCGAAAACTACTCCGCCCTCGACTACGACAGCGAACCACCGGCTTTGCCAAACGATGAAGGACAATTCCCCGTGCCTATTCCCGGGATGTGGAAAGAGGTGTGACGTGACAACCGGGAGACGGAAGAATCTGTGAGACAGACAACTACCAGATGTCATCGAGATCAAATACCAGTCCGGGCATTTCCGGTTCTGCGGACAGCATTTCGGGTCGGCGTAATGAAGCGGGAGCCGACGTCGGTCGATAGATCGTCACATTCTCATCGATCGGATCTATCAGGAATCCGAGTTTGGTTCCGTTCTCAACATACTCTTCCATTTTCGCGGTGAGTAATTCCAAGCGATCTGTCGGCGAGCGCAGTTCAATCACGAAATCAGGACAGACTTGAGCGAAACGTTGGCGCTCTTCGGACGGGATTGCGTTCCATTTGTCGAGGGTAAGCCACGCGGCATCGGGGCTCCTGGTGGCTCCGTTAGGTAGTTCGAAACCTGTGTTTGAATCGAATGATTTGCCGGTGCTATCTTGTTTTGCCCACACGTAGAGTTGCGCGGTCAATGATGCGTTGCGGCCTCCTGTTTCCGTTCCGGTTGGTGCCATCACGATAATGTTCCCCTCAGCGTCTCGTTCGATGCGCAGCTCCGAGTTTGCCTGGCAGAATCGATAGAAGGCGTCGCGGTCCATCGGCGCTTCATCGCCAAAGCGGACTCGCAACTCTTCGCTCTCGGTTTCCAGACAAACAGCCTGCATCTCAATTCAAACTATCGCCGCTGGATTCGATTGGCAACCAATTCGGTCATCCGTGAGCGGGCGGAGTTGTTGAAGAGGGGGCGGTGATGGGGATGCCGGTTGCTGCTATTTCTCCGCCAACTCCAGCACGGCAAATACCGGCCGATGATCGGAGGCCATTTCTTCGGCGATGACGCGTTCTTCAAGAACTTTGAAGCGGTTCTTGGGGCGATGGAAGATGTAATCGATTCGCGAACGCGGTTTTACTGAGGGGGCTGTTGGAGTCGAGGGATCTTTGGCCGCGTGAATCCAGCGTTTGAGCAATTCCTTGATCGGTGGCTCATCGGGTCTGGCGTTCATGTCTCCTGCCAGGATGGTCGGCGTGTTTTCTCCCTTTTTTGCGAACAGATTGTTGATGGCCTTGGCTTCCTCAAGTCGATCCTCGGGGACGTTGTGCTGAAAGTGGGTGCTGATGAAACGAAGTGGTTTGTTGTTCGGCCCTTTGACGGTGACCGCGATCGCGCCGCGCGGGTAGGTCGTGCGCTGGGGAGTGCTTTCGGTGTAGGGCAATGGGTGGATGGCTACGTCGAGGATAGGAAGTTTCGTGAGAACGGCGTTGCCGAACAAACCACCTTCGTAGTGCTGGGTCGGCCCCATGCGAACCGCCATGCCGGTCATCTTGCCGAGCATCTGGGCTTCGTGCATCCGGTCGGAGCGCTTGACTCCGACATCGACTTCCTGGAGCGCGACCAGGTCTGGTTTCATGGCCTTGATCACTTCGGCCACCCGGGCGACGTCGTACTTGCCGTCCATGCCTTTGCACCAGTGTATGTTGTAGCAAAGCACGCGGATCGCGTCCCCGCCGTGGGCGCTCGACAGCGTCAACGCGAGTAGCAGAAGGCAGCGGGATAGGTTTGAGAGCTTTGTTGTCATTCTGAGCCTGGTCTCAAGGGGCTGATTTTACTTCTTTGATGTTCTTCGGATCGGTGGCCGAATTTCCGGCTGTCTTCAGGGCGAGGTAATAGGCGTGGGCAACGGGAGAGACTACTCCGTCCTGTTTGCAGATTTTCTTGAACGGTCGGTCGGCTTTATCCTTGTGCCTGTCTCGCGACAGGTGGCGATGGCGAATCAATTGATACAACGCGTCATGCACCAGTGAAGCGCGCAGGTTGCGATGCGTGTCCGGAACGGGACCGGAGGTGCTGTCCCAAGCGTAGCCACTCTTGACGAGCAGGTTGCCGGCCCGGTCCAGCGAGATGAATTCGGCATCTACGTCGGCACTCGAATATATGTTGGTCTTGATCTGAAAATCCCGCGCCAATTGATGCTTGTAGCCGGATCGATAGTAGATGTGTTCGTCGCTCACTGTTGGTTCAGTGTGGTGGTGATTTCGTCTCGCAATTCAACTTTGCATTTCAGTCGACCTCGAGACATGGCGTTCACACCCGCGGTCTGACCGGCAAACCTCCCGTCAACTCAACTCGGACAGCTCGCCGGCGCTTTCGTTGAACTGGTCGATGTCCAGTCCCATGCGCTTGGTGATGGAGAGGTAGAGATTGCAGAGTCGGGTGTCCTTTTCGTACTCGATGTGGCGGCCGGGTTTGAGTTGGCCGCCGGCTTTGCCGGCCAAAAGGATGGGGAGGTTGGCGCTGGTATGGGAGTTGCCGTCGCGCATGTTGTTGCCGTACATGATCATCGAGTTGTCGAGGATCGAGCGGTCGCCTTCCTTGATGGCGTGAAGTTTCTGGAGGAATTCCACGTACTTGCGCACGCAGTACTCGTTGGCAATCTGGTAGGCTTCCAGCTTGGCCGGACGATGGGCGTGATGGGCCATGCCGTGAAGGCCTCCGCATTTCTTGTCGACGAAGGAGAAGTTGATGCCGCTGGAGCTGCGGCCCATCATGAAGGTGGCGACTCTGGTGCGGTCCGTTTGGAACGCGAGAGTCATGATGTCCATCATGAGGGTGAGGTGTTCGTCGTGGGACTTGGCCCGACCGGGGGCGGGTTGCCGGCCTTTGAGCAGTGACTCCGGGACGGGGCGCTGGTTCTTCTCGGAGAACTCGAGTTTCTTTTCCAAGGAGCGTACCGAGGTGAGGTATTCGTCGAGCCGATGTTTGTCCTCGCGGCCGACCTTTTTCAGCAGACCGTGAATGCTCTCCTTGGTCATGTCGATGACGCTGCGGGTGTCGCCGAGGCCGGTGGCCTTACCGAAGAGGCGGTCAAAGGCGAGGCGAGGGAAGCGCTCGCGCGCGAGTGGGGTGGTCGGATTGATCCAGGAAATGGAGTTGCCGTAGAGCTGGGTTATGCGTTCGCCGGTGTCGACACCCGTCCATTCGGATTCCGTGGAAAGCTCGAGGGAAGGCAGCAGGGTCTGATCTCCGATGTGACGGGCGATGGCCTGGTCGACGGAGACGCCGCATTCGATGTCGCTGCCCATGCTGCGCTTGACGCCGCAGCCGACGAGAAAATTGGAAGTGCCGCCGTAGTGACCGCTGGTCGGACGGTCGCGACCTTTCTTGAGATCGTGATTCAGGTGCGTGAGTACGAGAACCTCGTCTTTGATGGGGGCGAGGGGGCGCAGCGTTTTTGAAAGGGTATAGTTCGCGCCGGTGTCCTTCGGTGTCCACTCGAACGGATTGATGCCGTTGGGTTGGTAGATGACTCCGAAACGAAGCGGATTCTTCTGGGCGGCTTTGCCGGCGCCCCAGAGGGCAGTTTCGAGCCACGGCAGGCCGAGGGTGACGCCGGTTAGGCCTTTGAGGGCGGTGCGGCGATTCAGGTTCCAAGTCTTGTTATTTGGCATCTGCGAGGTTTCCTTTCGCTCTGCGATATCTAAACGGATAGCTCTTCACGATCGTCGTGGCGAGTGCGGAAAATCGGTGGTCGTTCGCTTTCAGGTTTTTAACGGCATCGCGAATGACTTGTTCGTCGTGGTATTCGAGACTGCGTCCGAGGGCGAAGCCGAGGATCTTCTGGGACATCTGGTGGAGAAAGGCGTCGCGCTTTTCCTCGAGCAGATAGCGTTTCAACCCGGCGAGTCCTTCGAGCCTCGGGCCGCCTTTCACGATCGCGGTGGCATCCACCGGTTGATCACCTTCCTTCATGCGAAAGCGGCCGATCGCGTCGTAGTTTTCCAAGGCAAAGCCGTAAGGATCGAGACGGTCGTGGCAGATGGCGCAACTGGGATTGGTGCTGTGGGCGGCGAAACGTTGTTTCTTCGTCAATGACTTGTCGCTCAGTTTCCCTTCGTCGATTTCAATTCCATCGGGTGGTGGTGGCACCTTGCCGCCGATCAGGGCTTCGAGGATCCATTGGCCGCGAATGACGGGACTGGTGCGGTTGGGATAGGAGGTCGCGACGAGGACTCCGCCCATGGTAGGGAAACCGCCGCGTTGTTTCGTGGCCAAGTCGACGCGCCGCATTTCGTCGCCCTTGATTCCCTTGATGTCGTAGTGCTTGGCTAGGGGCTCATTGAGGTAGGTCGTTTTCGAATCGAGG